>JACQWK010000385.1 GCA_016209525.1 Verrucomicrobiota bacterium | reverse complement strand
TTTCTGGAGTTTGTTCATCCGGACGATCGCGAAGCGACCCAGATCGAAACTCGAAAACTGGCGGCGGGTGAGGAGGTGACCGCCTTTGAGAACCGCTATCGCTGCAAGGATGGTTCCTTCAAATGGCTTCTCTGGAGCGCGACCTCGCTCGTCGAGCGGGAACTCATCTATGCCGGAGCGCGGGACTACACGGAACGAAAGGAAGCGGCCGAAAAAATCCTCAAGCTCAACCAGGAGCTGCGCCGCCACGCGAGCCAGCTTGAAGCAGCCAACCAGGAGCTGGAAGCGTTCAGCTTCACGATTTCGCACGATCTGCGCGCGCCGTTGCGCTATGTCAATGGCTTCCTCGGATTACTGCAAAAAGGTCTGGCGGACAAGCTGGATGAAAAAAGTTCCCGCCTCATGCAGGTCATTACGCAGTCCACCGCCACCATGGACCAATTGATTTTGGCCCTGCTGGAATTTTCCCGGATGAGCCGCGCGCCTCTCCAGACCCAGCGCGTTCCGCTGGCGCCGCTCGTCCGAGAGGTCTGTGAGGTATTGGAACCGATGAGGCCAAGGAGCGAGATCGTTTGGAAGATTTCCGAATTGCCCGAAGTCGAGGCCGATCCCCTCCTGTTGCGCTTGGTTTGGCAAAACCTGCTTTCCAACGCGCTGAAGTACTCCCGGCATCGTTCGCCCGCCGTGATCGAAATCGGTTCTCACGTCGGACCAGGTCGGGACTTGCGTGAAGACCAGGAGGCCCGTGCAACGGGCCTTGGAGGTCGCGCGCTTTTGCCGGGCGATACGGCCAGTCTGGCCGCACGCGCTGGAGACACGGCGGCAAGAGACCCTGCCCCCGGCGCTTCAGCTAATGCCTTTGTATTTTTCGTCCACGACAATGGCGTCGGTTTCGACATGGAGTATGTGGGAAGATTGTTCGGGGTTTTCCAACGTCTGCACCCGAAGGATCAATATGAAGGCATTGGCGTTGGGTTGGCCACGGTGCGGCGGATCATCGCCCGTCACGGCGGCGGCGTGTGGGCCGAAGGCAAGGTCGGCGAGGGGGCTACCTTCTATTTTTCGTTGCCACGAAAGGCAGGAGAATCATGAAAGAGAAATTGCATATCTTACACCTGGAGGACTCATCCGAGGACGCCGAACTGATTTACGAGTTGCTGGCGTCCGAATGGCCAGGGAGCGAAGTGACTCGAGTCAAAAACCGTGACGAATTCCTAGGGGCTTTAGAACAGGGCGCCTATGATGTCATCCTTTCGGATTATGCGATGCCCTCCTATGACGGCCTGAAGGCGCTGAAACTGGCCCGCGAAAAATGCCCCCAGCTCCCGTTTGTTTTCTGCTCCGGAACCCTCGGGGAAGACCGAGCAGTCGAGAGCCTCAAAGCCGGCGCCACCGATTATGTCCTCAAACAAAGGCTTGGCCGATTGGTCCCCTGCATGGAGCGCGCCCTGCAAGAAGCCGAGCAAACGGCCAAACTTAAGTCGGCCGAAGAGCATCTCCGCGAGCAAGCGGCGCTGCTGGATAAGGCCCAGGACGCGATTCTCGTCCGAGGCTTGGATGGCCGGATTACCTACTGGAATAAGAGCGCGGAGCGCATCTACGGCTGGAGCGCGGCCGAGGCCGCGGGCCGACAGACCGTTGAACTGTTCCGGAACGCGGCCACACCCGAGCACCAGGAAGCGGAATTGGCTGTCTCGGAAAAAGGAGAATGGCTCGGTGAGTTGAGGAAGGCGACCAAAGATGGCCGAGAGGTCACCGTGCAAAGTCGCTGGACGTTGGTTCGAGATCATCAAAACCAACCTAAATCTATCCTGATCATCGACACCAACATCACCGAAAAGAAGAAGCTGGAAGCGCAGTTTCTTCGCGCCCAGCGCATGGAGAGCATTGGCACCCTGGCCAGCGGCATCGCGCACGACTTGAACAACATTCTAGCGCCGATCCTGATGACTGTTGAAATTCTCCGGTTGAAACCAACGGAAGAGAAGTACGAACGGGTGCTCGGCATTATTGAAGCCAACGTTGAGCGAGGAACGGGTATCATCAAGCAATTGTTGACCTTCGCCCGCGGAGTCGAAGGAGCACGCGTGGCGATTCAACTGAGGTTTTTACTTAAGGAGATCACGAAATTGACCAGAGAAACCTTTCCCAAAAACATTACCACGACCTTCCAGGTGTGTTCGGACGCTTGGACCGTGCT
>JACQWK010000375.1 GCA_016209525.1 Verrucomicrobiota bacterium | reverse complement strand
GGGGCTGTGACCGACGCGCAACGAAGCCACAGGCCATTTTCAGCGCAACCCTTCGGGCGGCAGGTCTTTTTGACGGAGACTTCGTTGCTCGCTCGTCGCAGATCGATGGGGATATGCTCCTCGCTCGCGCCCCGTCTCCGTCAAAAATCCCTTGCCGCAAATGTATAGCTAATTCGGAGACACCACACCGGCGCACCGACTGGCGCCAATCAATCGTCTCGGCGGTGAGATCTTGGCCCATTAAGGCAAAAAACTTTCTTGAATCGAATCGCTTCGATGTCGTCTATTCTTCGGTCGTGCGTGCACAATCAACTGAACACTCCATGTTTTGCCAATTCTCTTGCCTCGTTGGTTTCCTCCTCATGACCGCGGTCGCTGCCGGCGCAGCGGAAGATCGGAGAGAAAGAGTTCTGATGGATCGCGCCGAAATCCAAGCCAGGGGCGATTGGGTTTACAATGACCTCCCGAGCGGCATCGCCGAAGCCGCGAAAACCCGGAAACCTATGCTCGTGGTGTTCCGGTGCGTCCCGTGAATTGACTGCCGAGGCTTTGACGAACAGGTTGTTCGTCGCGATCCGCAGGTCAAGGATTTGATGGACCAGTTCGTCTGCGTTCGGTTGGTTCAAGCCAACGCGATGGATTTGACACAGTTTCAATTCGATTTCGACCTCACCTTCGGCACGTTTTTCATGAACGCAGACAAAACGATCTACGGCCGCTTTGGATCGAGGTCGGATCGAAAAGACGCCATGAAGGACATGACCTTGGACGGCTTCAGAAAAGCGCTGGCCGGCGCCCTGGAGTTGCACAAACAATATCCCGCCCACAAGGCATCGCTCGAAACCAAGCGTGGCCCCGTTCCGCGTGTTAAAGTCCCGGAAGAATATCCTTCCTTGAAGGGCCGATACAAACCGACGCTTGATTATGAGGGAAAGGTGGTCCAGAGCTGCATGCATTGCCACCAAGTGCGGGATGCGGAACGCCTGTCCTTCCGCGCCGAAGGCAAGCCGATTCCCGATGAAGTGCTCTATCCCTGGCCAATGCCGGATGTGGTCGGACTGGCGCTTGATCCGAAGGAAAAGGCCGTAGTGAAGACCGTAGTGACGGGCTCGTCCGCGGAGAGGGATGGGTTCAAGCCGGGGGACGAGATCCTCCGCCTGGAGGGACAACCGCTCCTGTCTATCGCCGACGTCCAATGGGTGCTCCATAACGCGCCGCCCGAAGGCACGTTGAAAGCGGAGGTGCTTCGGCGCGTTGAGAAGATCGCGCTGAACTTAACTCTGCGGCCGGGCTGGAGAGCCCGCAGCGACATTTCCTGGCGCGTCACCTCTTGGGATCTGCGTCGCATGGCGACCGGAGGCTTGCTCTTGCGAGAATTGCCCGCTGAAGAACGCCAGAGAACAAATTTACCCGGCGATCAATTGTCGCTTTTCGTCGAGCACGTCGGCGAGTATGGCGATCACGCCGTGGCCAAACGCGCGGGTTTCTTGAAGCGAGACATCGTCATCGAAGTTGATGGGCAGACCGGCGCCATGACTGAAAGCCGGCTCTTCGGCTACCTCCTTCAGAAGCGCATGCCGGGCGCGAAACTCCCTGTGACCGTTCTCCGAAACGGAGAACGCATCAAACTCGAACTCGCGTTGCAGTAATCCTCAACTTCCGGGCTAGGGATGGCGTTGGCTCCCTTGCTTTTCTCCGTGGGCTCGCGCAGCAAAGAGGCACAAAACCAGGAGAGTAATCAGGCCCGCCCACGTGGAAGGTTCGGGCACCGGCGCCCCGCCGCTCTCAGGGTCCGGGTCTCGATCCTTGCGCTTTTCTTTCTTCGGTTTATCACCTTGGGAGCGCGCACCCAAAGACACGTCGGCGGCCAATCCGGTCCCAGCCGACCCAGCCGGTGATCCAGTGCCAATGGCGGCACCGGCCGACAGGTCAATGTTCAGCAAACCGCCGTCTGATAAGCCTCCCAAGGCGGTATCGGCTGCCAGATTAAGACTCGACTCTCCCAACGCCGATGCCGCGCCGGTCGCCGCATCGATTCTTAGATCAGTGTCGTCGCCGGTCTTAAATGTGAGTTGGGCGTAAGTCGATAGAATGTTGGATGTGGATATGGCGACTATGGCCACCCAGCATAGAACAATCACGCCACTCCTTCTGCCGGTTGAAATTCGTCTCATGAACTCATCTCTCAGCTCGCCGCAGAGTCCCCATGCGGCGAAATCATGTGCATTCCGCCACACAATAGAATGTCCCGTCTCCCTTGAGTAGGTGGGTGAAGACCCTAATTACTAAGCGCGTAATTCGTCCGGTATTGGTCCGTGACCGCCCAAAGATTCAGCGGATAGAGCAATCCGCGGTACTTGATGAAACGGGCGCTGCCGTCGGCCATCATGTACAAGCCCCCGCCGCCCTGTCGCTTTCCGGCTCCCGCGGAATGCCGGCCGCGTTCGATCTCCGTGACATCGTTGCCGCGAGCGCCGTTGCGAGATGGCTCAAACAAATCCATGTAATAGTGATCCGAATCCGATTTTTTCTCACCCATGACGATCGTGTCGGTCGGAGTCCGAATAGCGCTCAACGGCATTCTCTGATTCGGGGTTGATCCAACATCGTAGTTGCGATTGACCTCTCGAAAATAGTCATTCCATCCGTTGATGATGTAGCTGCGGAAGGCGTCGTCGGGGGCGACCTGACGATTGTTGCGGCGCTGAGTGGCGTCGAACTGGCTCTGCTCTTTCAGCCGGTCATTGGGGCACCTGAGGATTTCCAAAGTATCGTAGTAGGGTTTGAGCACAGTCGGCCACCGATTCACATCGGCGCGAATCGGGAAAAAGTCCTGGTTGTCGCCCGCGTACAGGACACAGGCCAGGCCCAAAGTCCGCGAATTATTCAGGCACTTCATCATGCGCGCCTTCTCCTTGGCCTGCGCCATGGCTGGCAACAACATCCCCGCAAGGATGGCGATAATGGCAATCACCACCAGGAGTTCGATGAGCGTAAAGGCGGTACGGCGGGAGAAAACGTACAAGCGAGCGAGACGCATCTTCATAGCTGTCGGTTCTGGGTTGACATTCGAAGCTTGCCCAAAAGCCGGATGACTTCCAAGGAAATTCGATCTTCAAATTCTTGGTTAACCTCGCAAACTCTTCCCATGAACCGGGCGTTCGTAGCCGCCGAGGTGACGAGGCGGACAGCTTCAAATCCGAAATCCAAAATCAAATCCGCTTCCTCACGTCGGCGGCTACGGCTCACGGTTGCAATGCACGCAACTGGAATTGACGAAACTCCCTATGGAATCAATCAACCAATACGAAATCTCCACGTATCTTTCCCGGCTGGATGTCGGTTTGATCCATGACTTCCTCCGTTCGTCCTATTGGGCGAAGGACATTCCGCGGGCCGTCGTGGAAAAGTCGCTGCGCCATTCGCTCTGCTTCGGTGCCTTTTATGCTGGCCAGCAGGTCGGCTTCTCGAGGGTGATCACTGACCGCGCCACCTTTGCCTATATTGCCGATGTATTTGTCGTCCCCGAACACCGTGGTCTGGGCCTGGCCAAGCTGATGTTGCGGTCCATCCTTGCGCATCCGGAATTGCAGGGACTGAGGCGCTTCCTCCTGGCCACGAACGACGCTCACGGACTCTACGCTCAGTTCGGATTCACGCTCCTTGAAAATCCGGAACGCTACATGACCCTCCGCAACCCGGACGTTTATCGAAAAGCCCCGCCGGCCTAAAGCCCAAAAAAGAGCGTGCAGAGCACTGCCCCGACGAGCGACATGGATAATCCCCAGGCTAGCACCATGTTGAACAACACGCGGCGATCCTCCTGTGCTCCCGCGCAGGCGATGCACAGCGCGCCGATCGTCGATAATGGCGAGACGTCCACCAGGTTGCCGCCGACGGTAATTGAGGAAGCAATCGCCAGCGGGTCGCCGCCGCCCAGCTTGTCCACCAACTTCGGAACCATGGGCAGAAATGCCGGCAAGACCACGCCAGATGTGCTGCTATAGACTGAAACAATGCCGGTCGCGAATGCCGCCACTCCCGGCGCGGTGCTGGGCGTTGCGACCTGAGCCATCACATCGGAAATGCGATCCATCCCGCCGGTCCGCTCGAGCAGCGATGTCAGGAGCGTGACGCCGCAGACCATCATGATGACCGGCCACGGCATCATTTGGAAAACGGCCTTTTCCTCGGCCATGCGCGATGCGCTCAACACCGCGGCCGCCACAAAGGCCGTCAAACCAACGTGAGCACCAAACACGAGCACAGCAACTATCAAAGCGGCGACGGCGGCGAGCGTGACCTTGTGTTGCCGATCGAGTGGAGGGAGAGAGGCAAGCCCGCGTAGATTCGTCCGCAGCTTGAGTTCATCGGGCACAATGGCGGACCGGTCGAACAGACGCCAGCCGCCCAAGAGAAAATAGCCCGCCAGCGCCACCAACGCATTGGCGAGGAAATTATGGGAGAACGTTTGCCATTCCAGGTTCTTGAGCTCCATTCTCGCCATCAAACCATTGGCAACGATGCCGGTCATGGCAAAGGGTGACATCCCGCCGGCGACCGCGCCGTGACCCACCATCACCGCCATCAAAAACGCCGAAATGCCTGTCCGTGCTGCGGCGGCCATGGCCATTGGAGCCACCAACGCCGAGGCGGCAATGCTGCCCGCGCCCACGAAAGCGACACCGGCAGTCAATCCAAAGAAGACGATTGGTATCAGGCCGGCGTTTCCCCGGCAGAGCCCCACCGCCGCGTGAGCGACCCACCCCAGCGTCCCATTCGCTTGGGCCTGAGCAAACAGAAACGTGACGCCGACAAGAGTCAGAAAGAGTTCAACCGGAAAACCGGCGAGCACTGTCTTCAGGCTGAGCGATTGCCCAAGGGAAGGGGCGATAAACGCAGCGATGACCCAAGCGAAAACGATCGCTAGGATGCCGGGGTTCAGCCGAGTCGTGCAACTGATCACAATCGTGACCGCCAGCGCGCCAACGGAAATCCAGGCGAGGTCCATCGGCGCGCACTATGAAGCATCGCCTTAATTCTGTCATGGCAATGTGTACCCAGTTCCACGGTCTGATCAGTAACCGGTGGCGGCTCAACTCGGATTGAGGTCGCTCCGCGCGCGCCAGCGTTTGGACTGCGTGTGCTTGAGCACCGCTTTATTGATCAGTTCATAAGTTAGTTGACATGGAGAATGCACCTCACCCCATCCCTCTCCCCATCCGATGGGGAGAGGGTGTCCGTAGGACGGGTGAGGGGTGTGTAGCGACTTCTGAACTCATCAATATCTCGGCGGTGATGAATCCTTCCGCCGCGGCTGCAGCCTCCCCCGCCGGAAAAGCGGCGCTAAATCGGCCGCAGTCCAAACGCTCCGCGGCTTCTGACGCCTCGGAGGAGTCCGATGATCGCTGAGTGAAACTCAGCCATGTCGCTGTCGTGCTCCTCACGCCTGCTCACGGTTCCCCCGATGGGAGCCATTGCAGATTTTCCTTGCCAAATCTGGATTACCAGCGTAATCCTGTCCAAAGGCTCACAGATGTAATCCGCAAGCGCGCATGAAATCGATTCCGAAAATCTCCGAAACCGAGTGGGACCTCATGAAGATTCTTTGGGCCAAATCGCCCTTGACCTCTCAGGAAATCATCGAGGCTTTGGAGGCCCAAGACCCCACCTGGCATCCCAAGACCGCCCGCACCCTGTTGAACCGGCTGGTCCGTAAAAAGGCGGTGAGCTTTCAGATGGAAGGTCGCATTTACCTCTATCGTCCACTGGTTAAGCAGGCCGATTGCGTCAAAGCGGTCAGCCAATCGTTCCTGGAGCGGGTGTTCGGCGGCTCTCTCAAACCGATGCTCGCCCATTACGTCGAGCACCAAAAACTGTCCGCCGAGGAGATTCGCGAACTCAAGCGGCTGTTGGAGGAGAGGGAATGAACCTATCCTACTTGGTTGAGTTCACCGCCGGGCTGCTGCGAGTTTCTTGCCAAGCATCGGTTGTCGTCGGCCTGGTCCTGCTGGTTCAATGGCTGTTTCAGAAGAGACTCCCGCCGCGATGGCGCTACGCATTATGGACGGTCGTGTTGCTTCGGTTGGCCTTGCCGGTTGTGCCGGGAAGTCCGTTCAGCATCTTCAATTACACCCAAGGCTTGGCCGTGCTCTCGCGCCACGGCCTTGACTCCGCAGGTTCGCGGTCCGATTGGCCAGGCGCAGCTTCGACGCCGACCACCGCCGCTCAGCCTTCCGGTCTCGAAGCGCGGGGCACGGATGATTCGAACCGTAAAACGGAAGCGCGGAACATCGAGCCAGGAGCGCGGACGGCCCCGTCCGCGCGAATCCCCGGCGGCGACCGGGAAGCGGCGGACACGGCTGTCCGCGCTCCAACCGACTCACGCTCTACGCACGCCACGCTCCGCACGGTCCACGTCAGCCTCGCCGTCCTCTGGCTGGCCGGCGCGCTCTTCCTGGCCGGGCGGATCTTCTCCTTCCCGCGGCAACTCAACGCGCAATTGGCCCAGCACGAGTCGCCGGCCCCGCCGGCTCTTTTCGACGTTTTGGAGCAGTCCAAGCGCCTGATCGGCGTCAACCGCGTGTTGCCAATTGTGCAAAGCCGCGCGGTGGCAAGCCCGGCGCTGCTGGGTTTTATCCGGCCGTGGCTGCTCTTGCCGGAGGGAATGGCCGAACGCTTCACGCCCCAGGAATTGCGTTTGGTGTTTCTGCACGAACTGGCCCACTTAAAGCGCCGCGACATCGCGGTCAATTGGCTGATGACGCTGTTGCAAGTGCTGCACTGGTTCAATCCGCTCGTCTGGATCGCCTTCAGCCGCATCCGCGCCGACCGCGAATTGGCCTGCGATGAACTGGCCCTCTCGCACGCGCCCGAAGCCGACCGGCAACCGTACGGCCAAACGATGATCAAACTGTTGGAAAGCTTTGCCCGCCCCACGGCCATCGCCGGCTTGGTGGGCATCCTCGAAGACAAACAACAAATGAAACGGAGAATTGCTATGATTGCAGAGTTCACGAAAACATCCCGCTGGTCAGCTCTCGCGCCTGCTATGCTACTGCTTTCGTTGGGAATGAGCACCTTGACGGACGCCCAAACAGAGAAGGTGGATGGAACAAACAAAACAACGGTGTCGAAGTCCAACTCGGAATTGACGCTCCGGAAGTTCGCCGATCTCCCGGTGAAGTTCTGGGTCGAGGACGTCTCGCATGATGGCCGATATTTGCTTGGAAACACGGCGCGGGGCACAACCCTTCGCGGATTCAATCAGACGACCCCTGTGATGCTTGAAATTGCCACGGGCGACTTGCGTCGTTATGACGCGCCGCACGCACTAAAGCTGTCTCCAGATGGAAGGCAGGTGCTGTGCGGCCGTTTCAAGCATGGCATTAGCTGGATCGAGGAACTCTTTCTCATGGATATTGAGGCCGGCAAGACCCGGTCGTTGTACCGCAATGAGCAGGTGCAGGCGATTTGGGTCCAAGACTGGTCTCCCGATGGGCAGCACATTTTGGTGATGTGGACCAAGCAGGAGGAAATCCCACGGGAGATCGCACTGATCTCAGTGGCGGACGGTACCGCTCGAAAACTCGATATTACCCCACAGAGCGGCAATCCAAGCCAATGCAAATTCTCGGCGGATGGGCGATGGGTCGTATATGACATCTGGCCGAAAGGCAGCAAGACAAGCGATATCCACCTCTTGGCGGTAGATGGTTCGCGCGATATTCCGCTGGTGCAACATCCCGCCGGCGATCGATTGCTCGGCTGCCCGCCTGGGACCGATCAAGTCATTTTCATGACCGATCGCCGCGGGGCTTGGGACGCGTACTCCATTCGAATCAGCGGCGGCAACCCCAAGAGTGAGCCCGCTTTGCTCAAGGAAGGCATCGGCAGGGTCACCCGAGCACTCGGATTCGCTGCGAATGGCAAATTTTTCTACATTACGGACGCGCGTCTGGTTGATGTCTATTTCGCGAAGTTGAACCCCGACTCGGCAACGGTGGAAGGCAGCCCTGTCAAGGCGGCCCACCTGGAAGGTCAGAATCATTATCCAGCCTGGTCGCCCGATGGCCGTTTCCTCGCTTATGTTTCGAGCGAGTACCTTCAAGGCGGCACCATTTTGATCCGCGACATCACAGCCGGCACCGTGCGCGAACTCTCTTCCGATGCCACGACTCTGTCGTTCCCTCACTGGTCGCCCGACGGCCGATCCCTGTTTGCCCTTTCATATCGAGCCGAGGACAGCAAGGCTGTTCGCATCGAGTTGGAGAACGGAAAATCAACTGAACTCGGTGGCGAGAGCGTTTGGTACAACGTGTGGCCTGCGTGGTCCTGGACCCTGGACGGAAAAGCATATTACCGGCAAGAAGGCAACCAAGCGATTGTTCGGCGCGATCTCGAAACCGGAGAGAAAACGAAAACACGTATTCCGGCGAACCGGTGGTCGTCGGCTTTGTCACCGGACTGCAAACTGATCGCATTCAGTGTCACGGCGACCAATTCAGCCGGCACCGTGGAAAGGACCATTAGCGTGGCGCCACTGAGCGGGGGAGAATCAAGGCAGTTGGCGAAGCTGCAAGGGCCCGAAGCCATCGAAGAGATTCACCTTTATTACAGCACAGATGAAGGGCTTGGTTGGACACCTGACGGTCAAAACGTGCTGTTTGTCAAAGGCAGCCCAAACGACGATCGGCTTCGTTCACTCTGGCGGGTCTCGGCTGCGGGCGGAGAACCGAAACCGTTAGGAATTGAAATGGAGAAGCTCCGGCAACCGCTCATCTCTCCCGATGGCCGACACCTGGCCTTCACGGCAGGCGGCACGAGGACCGAAATCTGGGTGATGGAAAACTTCCTGCCCCCACAGAAAACGGCGGCGAAGTGATATGATAGGGAGACACGGCGTGACGTGGCAGCCGCGATCATGGTTTGTGGCCACCACCTTCAGGGCGGTCTTCACGGCCACGGCTGATCAAACCTGCTCCAGGAGCCCAAAGATGACCACGAGCTTGCGAGCGATGGCACGGCGGCGTTCGCGGCTGACGCGGCCGCGCCGTTCGCGCAGGTCGTCCGCAGCCACGGCGTAAATGAGATCGCAACGGCAGAACGTCTCCCACTCAAGGCCATCGGCGCTGTTGAGCAGGACTTCGTGCGGCTGGGCCGGGCGCTGCTGGCGCTGGCTGGTGCAGTAGAGGACGTTCACAACCTTCCCGCTCGCGCAACGATCGGGATGAGAAATGAGGACGACCGGATGAGGACCTTTTTGTGGGAAATCGTACGTCCAGATGTCCCACTTCCGCTGATTCATCTTCGACGAACAGCGAGCACCCCTTCAGCAACGTCAATTCCTCTGCGTTGTTCTCCGGCGTAAAAAGATGAAGCAGACTGCCGACGGGAAATCGTTCACGCGCCGTTGCCCGTCGCCTTTGTTCCCGAGCCAATTTTCGAATCCCGGCTCGGACCAACTCACTTCGGCTCCGATACCGACCCGAGGCGAGCAGGCGCTCGACGAGCGCTTTCTCTTGACGCGTCAAGGTGATCGTCATGCGGCAAGTGTGCCTTGGTCATTAGCGGCTGTCAAATCCACGGGCGCTCGACAACGCCCATATCCGCGCTAGGCGAAAGCTTAGGTTTTCTCCACGGAACAACGACCCTGCAGTCCATTCGCTGGAAGGGCACAGTGTCACGCGTGACGATTCGATATCCACGTGACCGGACGATGGCGGCGATAAAGGAATCGCGCAGCGGCAATGGCCCGGTCGCCTTGGCGGTCATCTCTCCCCAGAGCGCGGCCGCGCGGGCGTCGAAGTTCAACACGCGAAATCTTCGAGGCAGGTCGGACGCGAAATCCTTGATGCCTTGGTAGTCAGGATGGTCTGGCTCCAAGCTGTGAAAACCATTCCACACTTCGGCCAGCGTCACAGTGGTGATGAACAGGTGGGCCGGGTCTTGTGCGGCCAGCCAGTTAACAAATCCAAGACTCGGAAGGGGTTTTCTGGTTTCGCTGACGGCGTTCGTGTCGAGCACGAAGTTCACAGTCGAAAGGGCTTGACCAGATCGTCCGGCATGCGTGGCGGCTGCCAGTCTGTCGTGCCGCGAACGGAGTCATACCATGCCATCAACTTCCGCATGGAGCGTCGGGCCTTCGTTTTGCGGCGCGACCTTGGCGACAGCGGCTTGACAGGAGCTGTCTTGAGCTGCCGTCGGGCCAGCCAATTCAATAGCTCACGGGCTTGGCTGTCCGACAGCTTTTTGACTTCTTCAACCGGCGGACGCAGTCGCCCGGCTAGTCCTGTGACACGGAATTATCGACACATGTATCGATAATTCCGTGTCACAGGACTACGTGGCGATCGAGCGAATTGACCGAGATCAACCGGCTCTCTCGGAATTTGTGCCACGGTGGCAGCGTTCATCGGAGGATGCCGGATGGAAAAGCATCTGTTGAAATTTGGCGTTGTGGACGGGCTTCTCCATGATGCCCGTTTCAGCCTTCGCACCCTTCGCAGAAATCCGGGTTTCACCCTGGCGGCGGTTCTGACGCTGGCCTTGGGCATTGGGGTCAACACCGCCATGTTCAGCGTGATCAACGCCGTGCTGTTGCGGCCCTTGCCCTACGAAGCCGGCGACCGGCTGGTCTTGATTCGCGGGACCCTGTTGTCAAAGGGCATCCCTCAGACCTTGATGTCCGCGCCTGATTTTCTCGATTTGAAACAACAGGGCCGCCTGTTTGAACGAATCGCCGCCTACCGTCTCGAGCCCTTCGATCTCACGGGTGATGGCGAAGCATTGCGAATCAACGGCGCGCAGGTTACGGCTGACCTTCTCCCGATGCTCGGCGTCCCTCCTGTTTTGGGCCGCGTCTTGTTGCCTGAAGATGGACTGACCGGAGCCAACCGCGTCGTCCTGGTTGGACATGCCCTGTGGCATCGCCGTTTTGGGGCTGATCCCAACCTCGTTGGGAAGACGATCCGGCTGAGCAGCATTTTTAGTCCGGGCAATCGCTACACCGTGGTTGGGATCATGCCGCCCAGGTTTGATTTTCCCAAATGGGGCGCCGTGAAGTCAGAGTTTTGGGTGCCGATGACAATGGACACGGAGGAGAAGAAAGATCGTGGAAACCGTCAGATCGGCTTCGTGCTGGGTCGTCTCAAACCAGGGATCACCCTGCCCCAGGCGCAAATCGAAATGGACGCCATCGCTCGCCGCCTTGAAGCAACGATCATCAACGAGACCATGGCCCGGCGTTTATGGCCCGGAGAAGATCCCATCGGCAAACGCTTCAAGTTGGCCAATACGCCGTGGCCCTGGTTCACGGTGGTTGGTGTCGTTGAGGATGTCCGTCGTGTGGGCGAGGGGATCGAACATTTCCCGGAGGTGTACCGGCCCATGGCTCAGTTCCCGAACGCGTGGATGAGCCTCGTGGTGAAAACAAGATCCGACCCGATGAAATCGGCGGCGTTGGTGTGTGACCAGATTCGAGCCGTGGACAAAGATGTGCCGATTCAAAAAGTCCGAACGATGGAGCAGATCCTTTCCGAATCCGTCGCTCGACCGCGCTTCTATGCGCGCCTCTTGGGCGCGTTCGCGGCCTTGGCTTTGATCCTGACGGCGGTGGGCGTCTCTGGCGTGATGGCCTACGGGGTCTCCCGGCGCACGCATGAGATCGGGATTCGCGCGGCCTTGGGGGCCAACCGAGGCGACGTGCTCGGGCTGGTGCTCCGGCAAGGAATGACTTTGGCCCTGGTCGGCGTGGTGCTTGGAACGATCGGGGCGTTTGCGCTGACTCGTTTTGCGGCCAACCTGCTTTATGGAATCGATGCAACGGATCCCGTGACCTTCGCAACGGTGGGATTGCTGCTCGTGGGCGTGGCGCTCGTGGCCTGCTTCGGCCCGGCTCACCGAGCCACACTGATTGACCCGATGACGGCTCTTCGTTACGAATGACGGCCGTGAACGTCGCGCCACAAAACAA
This sequence comes from Verrucomicrobiota bacterium, assembly GCA_016209525.1. Classification (GTDB taxonomy): domain Bacteria; phylum Verrucomicrobiota; class Verrucomicrobiia; order Limisphaerales; family SIBE01; genus VHCZ01. The sequence goes on along the minus strand of JACQWK010000375.1, from coordinate 4,002 downwards.
CGCTCATGAATGCTCTCCGTGCGATGCTTCCACGTCATCAAACCATGAAACCATCATTTCTCCATTCCGCCTGGTTGCTCTCCGCGCTGCTATCGACCAGGATTTTCAGCGCGGAAAGTCCGGCTCCCGCCAACGCGCCATCGCTCGATAACCCCGAAGATCCCGCCCAACTGCTGGCCAGCCTTAAACTCCGCCTCGTCGGTCCGGCGCTAATGTCTGGCCGCATCGGCGACTTCGCGGTCAACCCCAAAAACACGCGCGAATACTACGTCGCCGTGGCGTCCGGCGGTGTGTGGAAAACAGTCAATGGCGGTCACACCTACACGCCCGTCTTCGACAAGGAGGGCGCTTACTCCATCGGCTGCGTCGTGATCGATCCAAACAATCCTCACGCCGTTTGGGTCGGCACGGGCGAGAACAACAGCCAGCGCAGCGTCGGCTGGGGTGACGGCGTGTATCGTTCGCTCGACGGCGGCAAGCATTGGCAAAACATGGGACTCAAGGAGAGCAAACATATTGGCCGCATGGTCATTCATCCGAGAAACGGCGACATCGTCTATGTCGCCGCCCAAGGCCCGCTCTGGCGCAGCGGGGGCGATCGCGGCCTTTACAAAACCGAGAACGGCGGCAAAACGTGGCAGCGCATCCTGCACATCAGCGAGGACACCGGCGTCAATGAGGTTCACATGGACCCAAGAGATCCCAACGTCCTCTACGCGTCCGCCTACCAGCGGCGACGCCACGTCTGGACGTTGATCAATGGCGGGCCCGAATCCGCGCTCTACAAGTCCACCGACGCCGGCAAAACCTGGCGCAAGCTCAACCACGGCATCCCGGAGGTCGATAAAGGCCGGATTGGCATGGCCGTTTCGCCCGCGAATCCCGACGTGCTTTACGCCATCTTGGAGGCCGCCGACGCCAAGGGCGGCGTTTTCCGCAGCACCGACCGCGGAGAGACTTGGGACAAGCGGAGCGATTACATGACAACGAGTCCCCAATATTACAACGAACTGGTTGCCGATCCGATCGAAGTGAATCGCGTTTATGCCGAAGACACCTATCTCCAAGTCAGCGAGGACGGAGGCAAGACGTTCACACGCGTCGGCAACAAGGACCGGCACGTGGACGACCACGCGCTGTGGATCGATCCGGCGGAGAATCGCCACCTCTTGGTCGGCGGCGACGGCGGCATTTACGAGACGTTCGACCGGGGCGAGAACTGGGAATTCAAAGCGAACCTTCCCGTCACACAGTTTTATCGCGTGAGCGCCGACAACGCGAAGCCGTTCTACAACGTCTATGGCGGCACGCAGGACAACAATTCGCAGGGCGGCCCTTCGCGAACCACCGACCGCGCCGGGATCACCTCGGCCGACTGGTTCATCACCGTCGGCGGCGACGGATACGAAACGCTCGTCGATCCCGACGACCCGAACATCATTTTTGCCTTGTGGCAATATGGCGGCTTGGTGCGCTTCGACCGTCGAAGCGGCGAAGTGGCCGACATCAAGCCCCGCGAAGCTCCCGGCGACCCGCCGCTCAAATGGAACTGGGACTCGCCCCTGATCATGAGCCCGCACAATCCCCAGCGCCTTTACTTCGGCGCCAACCGTCTCTTCCGCTCCGATGACCGCGGCGAGAGTTGGACCGCCCTGAGCGGCGATCTCACGCGCGGCCTCGATCGCAACGCGCTGCCGGTGATGGGCCGGATTCAGCCCGCCGACGCCGTCGCCAGGCACAAGTCCACCTCCCTTTATGGAAACAGCGTGTCCCTCGCCGAAAGTTCGCTGGTTGAAGGCCTGATCTACGTCGGCACCGACGATGGCCTGGTGCATGTCACCGGCGACGGTGGCAAATCGTGGCGCAAGATCGAGGCGTTCCCCGGCGTGCCAGAGAATACTTACGTGAGCTGCCTCACGCCTTCGCGGCACGACCCGGAAACGGTTTACGCCGCATTCGACAACCACAAGAACGGGGACTTCAAGCCCTACCTTTTGGCCAGCACCAATCGTGGGCAAAGCTGGCGTTCCATCGCCGGCAACCTCCCTTCGCGCGATGTCGTCCTCTCCGTCCAGCAAGATCACGAAACACCCAGCCTTCTGTTCGCCGGCACGGAATTTGGCGCCTATTTCACTCTTGATTCCGGTCAACGCTGGACCAAGTTCACCGGGCTTCCGACCATCTCCGTGCGCGATCTCGAAATCCAACGGCGCGAAAACGACCTCGTCATCGGCACGTTTGGCCGCGGCATTTACATCCTCGACGACTACATGCCGCTCCGGCACGCGACGCCCGAACTGCTCAAGAAGGATGCCTGCATCTTCCCGGTCAAAGACGCATTCCGTTACGTCGAGCGCAGCCGCTTGGGCGGGCGCAATGGCCGAGGGTCACAAGGCTCGACCTACTATGCCGCTCCGAACCCGCCCTTCGGCGCCGTCTTCACCTATTATCTCAAAGAAAAAATCCAAACCCGCCGCGAGGCGCGCCAGGAAGCCGAGAAGAAGGCCCTCGAGGCCAAGAAACCCTACCGCCATCCGACCTTCGATGAACTCCGCGCGGAGGACGAAGAAAAGGAACCGAACGTCTGGCTCGTGGTCAAGGATGACGAAGGCGCCGTAGTGAATCGCATTCCCGCCTCCCGCGAGAAAGGAATTCATCGGACCAATTGGGATTTGCGCTATCCTTCCTCCCAACCGGTCGAGGTCCGCGCCAGGCGCCCGGAATCCGGCGACGAAGAAGAGCGAACGAGCTCCGGCCCGATGGATTTGCCCGGCCGGTACACCGTCGCTTTGGCCAAAGAGGCGGATGGCAAGGTGACCGACCTCACTCCGCCGGTCGCATTCAATGTTGTTCCGCTTGAATTCGCCACGTTCGCGGCCAAAAACAAAGCCGCCACGCTCGCTTTCAATCAAAAGGTCGCTCGCCTCCAACGGGCCGTTGAAGGCACGCTGAGAGCCGCCGGCGAAATTCAGACCCGCCTGGATCACCTCCGCAAAGCCATCGCCCAAACGCCCGGAGCCAGACCGGATTTGCTCGCGGAAGTCCGCTCGTTGGAAGGGCGGCTTCGTTCGTTCCAAATCCAATTGCGCGGCGACGTTTCATTGGCGAAGCGTGAAGAGCCAACGCCGCTCTCAATTATGGACCGCGTCCAGAGCATCGTCGGCACGCAATGGCGCGTGACGTCGGCTCCGACCCAAACCCATCGCGACGCTTACCGCTTCGCCGGTGAAGCTTTCGAAGAAGTGCTGCGAGGCTTCAGAGCTCTTGCCGAAAAAGAACTGCCCTCCTTGGAATCCAAGCTCGAATCCGCCGGCGCGCCCTGGACGCCCGGCCGGATTCCTACCTGGCACATAGAGACAGACTGACGGCTAAGGCAGAACCAGTCGGCTGCAAGCGAGCGGCCGTCATCGACCGCAGCATTTCTTAAACTTCTTGCCGCTGCCGCAAGGACACGGATCGTTGCGCCCAACTCTCGGCGACGACGAACTCGCATCCTCGGAAAGTTGCGGCTTTTTCGGCTTGTGAGTGAAGCGGTCGATGTTCTCCCAGAACGGACAATGCGGGCAAGTGCCTCCCTCCGGATAGTCGATCCCTTCCTCGTGCGGGCAACCCAGGATGCGGTCGTAAGTCACCGTTTGCCTGACGCCGTGGCGTTTGAGGAACTCGGTTACCTCGGCCATAATTGCTAGATCCTTCCGCACATCGCCGGCTTGGGAAATCCAGCGATGCAGTTCGTCAGGCTCCTGGTGTCCGGGGTTTTTGAAGACGGAAACAACCAGCTTAGCGGCCAGTTTATCGTCTGGACCGTAGGCGATGATCGTGCCGAGCGGATACTTGGGAGCACCGGTTTTCATACGGAGAACAGAACGCCAGCGGGCCGCGATTGTCGAGCGGCTTTCTTGACCAACGCATTCGAGTTTCCAGTCGAGATGAGACTAATCGAGGCGCAACCGTTGCTACCATTGCCCCTCACCCGTCCTACGGACACCCTCTCCCCATCGG
>JACQWK010000383.1 GCA_016209525.1 Verrucomicrobiota bacterium | reverse complement strand
GGGCTGAGCAGTTCGAGCACGGTAATCAACCGGCCGGTCACATCGCGAATTTCAAGCCAACGTTCGGTCTCTTCGTCCAGGAAAACCCGGATCGGTTCGGTGGCCGGCGGAGTTGGCATTGGTTCGGGCACAACTTCTGCGGCGGCGGGTTCCTTGATCGTCCACGGTTCTCGGACCTGGACGTCCGGGCGGTAAGTTTTCGGCGATTGGCCCGGTCCGAGCGTGACGACTTCCTCCTCCTCGGCTCGTGCGACCAGATCAGGGGGCAACCGTTCCTGCAACGCATCGCGGAAGTAGGCGACCAACATGGTGTGCGCGTCCCGCCACTGTTGCTCGAAAAAGGGATTCATACCGGGAAAGGGATTCTTCGTCGTCATGCAGCACACGCTATCACAGTCACCCTCCGGCAACAATCAAGTGGGTCGCCCCGGCCAAGATTCTGCCGCGTCCGGATCGGAGAGTGTCGTGCCGCGCTGTGCCTGTGCATTTGGGCGGAGCGCCGGCCTCCGGCCCGGCCCGTTGCGCGAGTTCAGTTCGTTTCCGTTCCCGTCGGATCGGAGACCGGCGCTCCCGTTCGTGGGTTCGCAACACCGAGCATCCAACATCACAACTCGAAGAACAAAGTGTTGCGCATTCGAAGTGTTTGCACGGCATTACCTATTCGGCCGAGTGTTCGGGAATGACCGCGAGAAGGCACAAAAAGGCGCAAGCGAAGAAACGGGGCGGTTTAACGAAATCCACAGAAGCAAACGAAGGAAACGAAGATTCCTGCCTCTCTTCGTTTCCTTCGTTGCCTTCTGTTGACCCGCGCCGCTGACGATGGGCGGATTTTCCGTCCAGTTCCAGGGATTGCTGGTGCTGGCCAAGGCTTTCTTTATCCATATCCAAATCGCCGACAGTAGGGATCGAGCGCTGACAAAATGGGCGCCAGGTGTTTCTCATAAGCCCGCCAGCGCCCGACCGAACTGCCATAGACCGGCCGGATCACGTCCCGATAGGTCGTGCAGGATCAATTCGGCATTCCGCGGCGCGAGCGCCATGGCCTTTTCCCAAGCGCGTCTGGCCTTGTCCAGTTGCCCCAAACGCGAAGCCGCATTGCCGTACTCGAACCAAACCACGGCTTGCCCGGGGAACGTGCGTGCCAGCTTCTCATAGCGCGCGAGCGCCTGGGCAAACTGCTGGCCCAGCAAGAGCTGGCGAGCCTCATCAAGCTTCTGGTGAAACGTTGAAGGCATCATCCCGAAAGTGGCAGTTAACCGCGAATGAACGCCAATGCACGCGAATGGAATCGAGCGAGGTGCGCGAAGGCAAAGTTGCTCCTTCTGATTCGCGTTGATTCGCGTTCATTGGCGGTTCTTCCACCTGAATAGCAAATTTTGGCGAGCACAAGTGTTCACTGCTGTTTCAGCCGGTAAAAGCTGCCGCTCGACGACGGCGCCAGCGTTACTCGATGATTCAGGCTGGTGAAGTCCAGCGTTGGTGACGCCAGCGCATCCACCCAGTTGGCGGAGCGCAAATCAGCGCTTTGTTGCAGGACAAAGCGGGTTGAAGGCACGAGCCAAGAGAGGCTGAAGTTGGCGCCTAACGGGTCAATCGACATCTGAGGCGGAGGAGGCAGCGGAGGACCCGGGGCGGGCGGTCGCAGGGTGAAGATCGAGCCATAACCTACAGCCACGATGTTGCTTCCATCACCCGAGATGGCCACACCGTAGTTACTCATAGCCGGTGTGTCCGAGCGGGTCCAAGTAACGCCCGAGTTCGTCGAGATGTAAATATCGCCCCCAGCATCTCCCGCCAGCTTGCTGCCATCGGCTGAGGAGGCGACCGACGACCAGTTGTTGCTGGGCGCGATGGTTTGGGTCCAATGAGCGCCCGCATTGGTCGAAACAAAGATCGGAGCGGGAGGGCCACCGAAATAGCTTCTGGCGTTTGCGGCTGCCACCAGTCTGGTGCCATCCGCCGAGGCGGCGAGGGCTTTCCAAGGCTGAACCGGCGCGTCTGTTGCCGCCCACGGCTGGGCGTCGGCGAGATCGACGATGGTGAAGAAGCCGCCCAAGCCGGCCACCAGCGCCACGGCGGGCTTTTGCTGCATGTACGAGAGTACTTTCATTTTGTTGCTCCTTTCTCTCTTTCGGCCATTCTGGTGTCCACGCGTATCGGATCGAACACGTGGCTAAAGTTACGGATAAGGAATTGCGCTTTCGACGCCGTGCAGTTGAGCCGTGATTTCATGATATTGAGAAGACCGTGAGATAGAAGACAGTTCGGCGTTCGTAGTCCCGGCTTTAGCCGGTCCCGGCCGCCTGAAGGCGGGACTACGAACCTTCTCCGTGCAATCCATCTCACAGTCCCCTCAGTAAGAGATCCTTCGTTGTTGGCTGTCGCAGTTCTGCGCCGACTCGCATCGGCGCGTTTGGGAGAAGCCCGAAGGAATCGGCCAGATGCAAAGCATGGCGGCCCGCGATGACGCCTGACGGGCTCGAGCGCCGCCGTGGCAGACCCACCACCCGGGCTTCGGCGGGCGCGCCAGCGGTTGGACTGCGTCCGCTTAAGCGGCGCTTTCGCTGAGACCCAGCGCCTGCGAGCGCGGCACGGTGGCGCACAGAGGCCGGCGTCGAAAGCGGCGATGAATCGCACGCAGTCCAAACGCTTCGCGGATTCCGACGCAACGGTCGTGCCCGCCTCCGCCCGGGTTTCTTGAGCAGCCGACGTGAGGAGGCTCTGATCCACTCTCGAGTCCCGGCTTGAAATGGAGCCTCGTCCCCTCGGCTGCTACGGGCGCGCGAACGCACCCCTTCGTCTCCTTCGTTGGCTTCTTTGGGAATCAAAGAGTCCTGTGGATTGGTTCCCAGTTGTGCCTGAGTTCACCACCGCCGGACGCGATAGAAGCGTTGAGCGCCCGCAACCGTGGGATCGGTCAGCGTTCGCTCGTACCCCGTCCCGGCGACCAGCGGCAGCGGCGTCCAGGCGGCGTCCGTCAGCGAGTTCTTGTATTCGAGCGCAAACACGCGGCCGCTCTGTGTGGGCAAAGAAACGCTGAAGCCATCGGCGCTCAGCGTCGGATTGATCAAAGGCACTTGAACTACTGGGAGACCGTCGCCGCTGAGGGCCAGGCTGTAACCCGCGGCGCCCGATACGGCGATCACGTCCACCAGCCCCGCAGGCACATTAGTCGGGAAAACGGAGCGCGGGTCGCCGTTGTATGAGTTCCACGCGGCCACGGTGCAGTCGGCTCGCACGGCCAAACCGTAGTTCTCGCAAGCCGCCACAGACACGATGTTCGACAGGCCTTTCGGAACCACACCGCCCCAACCGACCACGGTGCCGTCCGCTCGCAAGGCCAGACCGAAATTACCGTAGCACGCCGCCGACACCACGTTACTCAACCCGTTCGGCGCAGTTACTCCAGCGCTCCACTTGGCTAAAGTGCCATCGGCGAGCACGGCCACACTGCCCACATTGCCAGCAGCGATCGACACGACGTTGGAAAGCCACGCCGGCACCCTGTTCCCACCGGCATAGTACTGACCCCACGCGACCGCCTTGCCATCCGCTCGCAAGGCCAGGCTGTGCCGGCCACCGGCGGCCACCGCCACGACATTCGTCAAGCCTTTGGGAACATTCACTTGGCCTTCCCCGTTTTCGCCCCAGGCGACGACGGTCCCGTCGCTGCGCAAGGCGAGCGAGTGGCCGAATCCGGAGGAGACGGAAATCACGTTCGTCAGCCCTACGGGAACAGGACGCAACTGCGGAGCGGCGTTGGCTTGGCTGGAATCCCACGCCACCAACGTGCCGTCAGAACGCAAGGCCAGGCTCCATTGATAGCCCGCCGACACGGCCACGATATTGGTCAGGGAATTCGGGACCATCGAGCTGTGGTACTGGTCGCTCCACGCTTTCACCATGAGGAAGGACAAACGCGCCTCCCGGCTGCTGACCATCCCCCAGCGGTTGCTGATGGTGACTAAGTAAAACCCGGCACGGTCCCTTTTGGCCCCGGACAGGATCAGTGACGCATTCGTGGCTCCGGGCAAGACGTCCCCGTTGAATCGCCATTGGTAGCTGATCGGGCTGCTTGACCGGGCGACCACCGAGAATGTAACGGTTTCGCCCACATAAGCGTGTTGATCCAGGGGCTGCGCGTCGAGCTGGAAAGGAACAACACTCAGGAGCGATGGTGGACTGGTCACGGCGCCGAAGGCACTGCTCACGCGCACGGAATACGATCCGGCTTGCGTCGCATCCACGTCCGTCAGCGCCAGCACGGCGTTCGTGCCGCCAGGCAGGTCTGTGCCGTTGAATTGCCATTGGTAGCTGAAAGGCCCGGCGCCCGAAACATCCGCTCTCCAGGAAACAGTGCCACCCACGAAAGCCTGCCGGTCGGTCATTGTGCCCGCAAACACCGGCAAGGCGTCTCCAATGTGTTTCACCACCCGGAAAAACGCGGAGCCGTTGGACTGCGGCAACCTTATACTGCTGGCGCCCTCGGAGCCGGCCACATCCCGCCAATCTCCCTCGGACAAACTCGTTGCCGTTTGCAGCCGGATTCCAAGACCTCCGAGCCACGACAAACGCAGGCCATCACCGTCGATCACAGGCGAATCCAGCCGCAATCGCGGTGTGAGTCGATAAATGGCCAGGCCGTAATCGCCGGCCGCGACATACACGAGATTTCCGATAACCTGAAGCCCGCGCGTTTCCGAGCTGAGTTTGTGAGAACCGACGTGGACCGGTTGATAGGGATCGCCAAGGTCAAAGACTTGCAGGCCTTCGCCGGTCACACAGGCGTAGCTGCCCATGAATGCGACGTTGTTCGCGACCGCGAGCGGCACCTTGGCCATTCGAAAAGGCCGCTGCAAATCTCGGATGTCAATGATGTCCAGGCCCGGCGCTTCCGGTCGGAGCGTGGCGCAGGCGACGTCGCCTTGCGTCGCGACATCCCAGACCGGCGCATCCGCATAATAAACCCCAACCGGTCTGGGTTGTGCGGGCGCGCTGACATCGAGAATCAGCATTCCGTCCCATTCCTGTCCCAAGAAGGCGTAAGGTCCACGGGAGGACATACCCCGAGGCGTTAACCCCACATCCAGCATCGAACTCACATACGGCCTGGCTGGATCCCGAACATCGACCATGCGGAATGGTGAACCGGTGAGATAGGCGTAGTCACCGAACAGGAAAACGTCGTCGGCCCATCCCTCGATTCTGGCGATTTGCTTCGGCCGAGTTGGGTCGCTCACGTCCAGGACCTGGAAAGAATCAGCCTGGAGATAGACAAACTGGCCACTGGTGGCCACGCGCGGGACGTTGGAACCGTAAACGCTCGCCAAGCTCGGCGATTTTGGATTGCTGACGTCGATGATCCTCAACCCTCCACCGCCATCGGCCAAGAAGGCGTGTTGTCCCGAAACGGCAAGATCTTCGCTAAGGCCACCCGTCTCGACGCCGCCCAACCGCTTCGGCCTGGCTGCGGTGGCAACGTCAAATACATGAAGCCCGGCATCGCTGGCCGCGACAAAAGCCATGCGCCCGGAGATAGTGACCGCGAGGCCACTGCGGATTGTGTCCGACGATCCACCGAGCAATTTGGGTGCGGTCGGGCTGCTGATATCGATTACGATTAAGCCTGATTCATTGGCCGCGACGTAGGCATTCGGCCAGGAAACGAACAGGCCGTTGGGCCAGCCGTCGAATGTGACCCCACCAGCCTTGCGCGGAGCGGTCGGATCGCTGACGTCGATGACTTGAAGGCCTCCGGGGATTTGGTAGCCGCCGCCATACATGTAGGGCGAAGTCACGATATAGGCGTAGTTACTCTGCACCGCGACGCTCTTGACACCCCCGTTTGTTTCATACTTGCCGATGCCCTTGGGATTGGCAGGACTGCTTACGTCGATCACCGCGAGAAAACCGCCACTCACGTTGGCGTTGCTGTTCCATTGCTCACCGACGACGTAGGCATACCGGCCGGCGACCTTGACGTTGCTTCCGCTGAGCGAATAACTCCCGACGGACTTCGGCTGGGCAGGGTCTCTCACATCCAGGATTTGCAGTTGATCCCCCTGGAGGTAGGCATACGATCCGGCCACAGCGACGCTTCTGACATTCCCTCCTGGCTCGAAGCTCCCGATCTTCACTGGAGTCGCCTCCGCGCTGATATCGACGACTTCGAGGCCTTTGTCGCCGCAGGCCAAGAAAGCGAGCTTGCCGGAAAGCGCGACCGCGTTCGCATATCCTTTCGTCTCATGCGTCCCCAGCCAACGCGGTGCCGCCGGATCCGCCACGTCGTAAGTCCGAAAGCCGGCATTACCGACGGTGAGATAAGCCAGATTGCCCGACACTTGAACGTCCGTGGCCGGCCCGCGCCGCCATCCGGGCCAGAGTCCTAAAAGTTCCATCGTCACCGGTGGCACGAGATTGATCCGAGCCGTTCGGCTGTCGCTCACGCCGGTGCCGCTGCTCACGCGGACCCAGTAAGCCGCCGCGTTCGTCAATGCGGGCGTGTTGAAGGAGGCGCCATTTGCGCCCGCGACGGGCCGGGAGACGTCCCCGCTCTCTCCGAAATACCATTGATAGCTGATCGGTCCACGCGCGTAAGCGCGCACGGACAAGGTCGCTGAATCGCCCAGAGCGACACTAAGACTTGCCGGGTCCGCGACGACCGTCACGGGTGTCTCGGAGAGGCTCAGGATCGCGAGACCACTTCCACCTTCGACGACGTAGGCGTGGCTGCCGGAGACTTGAACTCCGCGCGCTTGACCGAGCGTGGTCGAGCGAGCGATTGGGAACGGCTGCGCTGGATTGGTCACATCGAACACTTCAAGCCCTTCCCAACCTTCGGCGGCAAAGGTGTAGTTGTTATCGGTCCAGAGATCGTGGACTTCGCCTACGCTGTCGTATCCGCCCACGGCAACGAGGTTGGTCGGGCTGTGCACATCCACGATGGAGAATCCATTCCAGCCCTGCCCCACGTATGCGGAATCGCCGGAGACCCAGAGCCCCAAACCGATTCCGCCCTGATTGAAGTCAATCGAGCCAACCTCAACCGGGACTTTTGGATCGGCAACACTCCATACGCGAAGTCCGTTGCCGGAATTCAGGTAAGCATGAGCGCCCGACACGCGCAGCGCCTCGGCGTACGTTCCGCCTTCCTGGCTCAATCGCTGCGGCTTGGCCGGGTCGTTCACATCGAAGATTTGCATCCCTTGATCCGGTGTGACGAGGTAGGCATAACGGCCGCTGACGGTGACTCCGATTGAATAGGAGCCCGACAAACTGTTCGTGGTGTTGCTGAGCAGAACTGGCCGAGCCGGATTGCGCAAATCGAGAATCTGGAGCCCCAATCCGTCGCCGCGGACCCATCCCAAATAGGCAACGTCGGCGGCCACAGCCATGGATCGGATCTCACGGTCCGAATCGTAAGTGCCCAGCAGCGCGGGCCGTGTCGGGTAGCTCACACCCAGCACCTCCAAGCGGCTGCGAGCTCCGTACGAGTACTCCGGATGCGAATCGGCGCTCAGGACGTAGGCCTTGTCGCCCGACAGCCGGACCGATCGAGCCGTCAGTCCCGTATCGAAGGAACCCACTTGGACGATCTCAGCCGGATCGCGCACGTTGAATACCTGGAGCCCCCCATGATAGTCGGCAATGAAAGCGTTCTCGCCGGCGAGCTCGACCCGCCTCGCCGCTCCGGCCGTGGTCAAGGTTCCTTTTTGGATGGGCTTGCTGGGATCGCGGACATCGACCGCCGCCAGCGTTCCGTCGGCGAACGCGAGATAGGCGTAATCGCCCGCGACCTGGAGATGCAGAGCCAACCTATTGAAACCGAGCGTGCCCACACGGCGAAGCGCCGAAGGCGGCGCGGCCTCGTAGATGCTCAACCGTCCGGCCTGGGACTCGCCGCCAACTACATAGACAAGAGTGCCCACGGCTTGAATCCCGTTAATGTTCCCAAGCTCCAGGTTCGTCAGGACAACGGGGGAAGCAGCCTGACTGACATCCAACACTTTCAACTGGCCCCACGCAGCTACGTAGGCCCGGTTGCCTCCGGCCCAGATGGCTTGTGCGGTCGCGGTGCGATCCACGCTGAGCGCCACAGGCCGGGCC
>JACQWK010000372.1 GCA_016209525.1 Verrucomicrobiota bacterium | reverse complement strand
GTGCTCTACGTCGGCGGCGGCATCATCTCGAGCAACGCCGCGGATGAGTTGCTGAAGTTTGCCGAACTGACACAAATTCCGGTCACCACGACGATCATGGGCTGCGGCGCCTTCCCGGAGCATCATCCGCTTTCACTGCGCTGGCTGGGGATGCATGGAACCGCTTACGCGAACTGGGCGGTGAACGGAGAGTTCAAATGCCGCAGCCAACCGGCTGAGCCGCTCGAAAAACTCGCCGAAGGCGCGGACTTGCTGCTCGCGTTCGGCGTTCGCTTTGATGACCGCGTGACGGGCCGGGTGGATAAGTTTTGCGAGACCGGAACGATTGTCCACATCGATATTGACCCGTCCGAGCACAATAAAAACAAACGAGCTCAACTGCCAATCGAGAGCGACATCCAGTATGCCTTGCACCGGTTGAACGAAATGGTGGCGAAACGCCCGATCCAAAAGCGCTTCACGGCTTGGCACCAGCAGATTGCGCTTTGGAAGGCGAAAGCTCCGTTTCGCTACCGTGTCACCGAGGAAGTGCTGAAGTCTCAGCACATGCGGGAGCATTTGTCGGGCAAAGAAGATCAGGTGATTCTGCCGCAAATGGCAATCGAGCTGTTGCACGAACTGACGAATGGAGACGCGATTATTACGACTGGCGTGGGCCAACATCAGATGTGGGCCGCGCAGTACTACAAGTTCAAATTTCCGCGCCAATTTCTGACCAGCGCCGGCCTGGGTGCCATGGGCTACGGTTACCCGGCCGCGCTCGGAGCCAAAGTCGCGCGACCCGACAAACAGGTGGTTGACATCGACGGCGACGGTTCATTTTTGATGAACATTCAGGAATTAGGGACGGCTCACATCGAAAAGATCCCAGCCAAGGCCTTGATTCTTAACAATCAGCACCTGGGAATGGTGGTCCAGTGGGAGGACCGGTTCTATGCCGGCAATCGAGGCCATACCTACTTGGGCGATCCAGAGAACATGAAGCAAATCTACCCGGATTTCACCCAGTTGTGCCAAGGTTTCAACGTTCCCTGCGAACGCGTGATGTACAAGCGCGAGCTTCGCCCTGCCTTGGAACGGATGCTCGCCTCCAGCGAACCCTATGTCCTCGACGTGATCACTCCTTACACGGAACACGTGCTCCCGTTCATCCCTGCGGGCCGAACGGTGGCGGACATGATTTACTGAGTTTGGTTTCTCGCCTTCGAAACCGTTTCAAGACTTGATGTCAGCGGCAAAATCCCACGTGAGGGTCAACTCAAAGGCCTGTCCGAAGCCGACGGGCCTATGTTTAAAACTCGCGTGCGGTCTCTTGTTCGGACGAGCCCTGCCTTGGCTGGTGATCATCTTGCCCGTCGCGGCTGAAGGCGCCGAAATCCGCTTTGATTTTGACCATTCTCCCATCGGCCAGACGCCCCAAGGATTTCGCAACGTTCTTTCGGGCCAAGGCAAACTGGGTGATTGGAAGGTATTCCTTGATGAGGCTTTCCCTTCGGCTGACCCATCCGCATCAAATGCGTCTGGCGGCGGCAAGCAGCGTGTGTTGGGACAGTTGTCAGGCGACTCGACTGATGAACGGTTTCCTATGCTCGTTTATGAGAACGAAGCATTCGGAGACTTTCGGTTCACAACACGGTTCAGAATTGTGGGAGGTGAGGTGGAGCAAATGGCCGGAGTCGCATTCCGAATCCGTGACGAGAGAAACTACTACTATCTTCGCGCCAGTGCGTTGGGAAGCAATTTGCGTTTTTTCAAAGTCGTTGACGGCCAGAGAAGCGAACCCATCGGCGCTCAGATGGAAATCCGTAAGGGGGTCTGGAATGAGCTGGGTGTGGACTGCCGAGGCAACCAAATCCAATGCTTCCTCAATGGTCAACAGGTCATCCCAACATTAGCCGATAATTCCTTTGCCTTTGGAAAAGTTGCGTTCTGGACGAAGTCTGACTCGATCGCCCACTTCACCGATGCGAGAATCTCCTACGTCCCGAGGCAGGTGCTGGCCGAGGTTTTGGTTCAGGACGCTTTGAAGCGATTCGAACGGCTGATTGATTTGAAGCTTTATGCCGTGCCGAAAGGACAGCCTGTTGCCCGAATCATCGCCAGCAAGACAGGAAAGGACGTTGGCCTCGCAGCAGGGAAGGAGGAACAAGAGGTTATCGCGAGGGGCGTATCGTACTACGGCAGAGGCAAACAGTCGGTGACCGTGACGTTACCGCTCCATGATCGAAACGGGGAATCGATAGCTGCCGCAAAAATTACCATGAAGTCCTTTCCTGGCCAAACGGAACAGAATGCCATCGTTCGAGCGCTGCCGATCGTTAGACAGATGGAGGCGCGGATTCGCAATGCCACAGATTTGCTTGAATGAGAAGATTTGCGGTTGTGCACTGCGAAGCGATTTTGAATGAGAAGTTGCCTGTTTCCCAAGCCGACGCAGCTTTCGGCCAGCTTTGTGCTCTGGCACTTCGGCATGAAATGCGCGGTCTTTTTTGAGAGAGATGGGGTCCTTAATTTGGTTGCGTCCGGCCAGCGGCGACAGTTCACTCCGCTAACTCTGAATGAATTCCATCCGAACCCTGCGGCTGAAGCTCCTTTGCGGCAACTGAAGTCGGCGGGCTTTCTTTTGTTCGCCACTTCGAATCAACCGGGCCTTTCGAGAGGCTATCAATCGCGGCGCGAACTCGATCGAATGCATGTCGTTTTACGCGAACGGTTTCACTTGACCGATATCCTGGTCTGTCCACACGACGAGATGGATGACTGTCCTTGCCGCAAGCCGAAAGCGGGATTGTTGCTGGAAGCTGCGTTCAAATGGCACATCGATCTCGAACGGTCTTTCGTGATCAGCGACAAATGGCAGGATGCTCAAGCTGCTCATGTTGCAGGCTGCACATCTTTGATGATCAAGTCGTTATGGAACGGATCAGGACATCATGATTTCGTTGTTTCAGACTTGGGAGCGGCGGCCAACAAGGCCTTGGCCCTGCAACTGCAAGTGTTCTGTCCGTCCTGTTAGAAACGGATGCCGATGGATGAGCGGATTTGGAGATCATTTCTTGAGACGTCCTTGGCTGGATCGGTTTCATACAGATCAATCACCGTCAGTTTCAGCGTCAGATTATTCGGCAGTAGGTAGCTCAAGTTCGACTCAAGTCGAATCCTGTAGTCGCCAAAATGATCTATTTCGGGAAAGAACTCGATCTTCTCATCAAGCCGGAGCTTGCTCGCGATTTGCCACCAGGATTCTTCCGCGAGTCGCAGCGAGTAGCGACGTTTGCTTCCGTCGTTTGAGAAGAACTGTTCCTGGTAGTTCCCTCCCAATTCTGTGGAAAACACAAGATTTGTTCTTGTGACCCATTTGTACCCAAGACCTGGTCCGACATCATACCGAAGATCAATTCTACGAATCTCGTCGTAACCCGCTCCGACAGCATTATAGACGAGAAACCGCTTCCCTAGGTCATACTCCAGCTTCCAGCTTCCATCCATCCTATTGTCTGAAAGAACTCCATCGGTTCTTCCGTATGAGACCAGATAATCGAGATCATTCTTCAGGGACCGCTGGTTTGGCATGCTGTGAAGATGCGATGCTCGGAAGCGGCCCGCGTATGTCTGCCGATCCTTGCTGCTGAACGCTAGGTTGAGCCCGACCTCCGCTTCGCCATTCCAAGCGGCGAGGAATTTTCGGAAATCAGACGGTTTCTTGTTCGTTGAGTTGGTGGCTGAGGCGGTCAGAGGTGGCGAGGCGACCATCTTGGGAGCAGGTTGAGCGCTGATTGGGGGAGGGACTTTCTGCGAGTTCGAACTCGCCGATGGAGATGTTTGGCTGGTTGATGGCTTCGGCAGCGCGACGGGCTGAGCCGCACCTTTGAGGGGCAAGTTCTCACTCCGCTGGATTTGGCCGGCAGGAATCGTAATCCGACCCGCGTAAACGGTCGCGAGGATTACTGCGTTGGTACTCGCAGAGACGAGCGTGCCGCTGACACGATCACCGTTTTGAAGGTGCAGGACGACTTCTTGGCCGACCGAGGAGAATGCGATCAGGGAGCAAACGCAAATCAGGATCGAATGCACCCACCGGACGCGCCTGCGGTGCTTATCGTGGCGGCGTCCCGGCATCTGATGGCGAGGCTGAAGTCAAAGAAGGAGGCAGATCAGTGCTTGAAAACCTTCGAACGCCTCCTGCCACCTTGATTCGTCCGTCCTCTTGTGGGCGCAATGCTGGTTTGGTGTCCGCGTAATCGTAGGTCTCGCGGACGATGAGAAGTCCTTCCGGATTTACCATGGAATAACTGAAACTGCGGGCGCTGATTTGATATAGAAGATGCAGGTTGTTGAACCGATCCAACTGCGGTTCGGGCCGGCTCACGGAGACCATCGGTCCGATGGGAAACACTCGGAAAACTCTGGTATCCGCAGCGTCAGACAGACGCAAGTAGAGCGCCAAATGTTTTTGGTGGATCGTCTGCACGAGCGAATACTTTCTGATTTCCGGTGAGCTTGCCGGCTCCTTCTCGTCTTGCGGCACGCCGAACTCTTGTTCCCAGAGCCTGGTGCCTCTGATAATGTCGAATGTCTTCGGTTCGCTCTGAACGACCTCCTGCCATTGCGCGATCTTGACGCCGGCGACGACGCGGTAACGGCCAGGGCGGGAGAGGTCGAAATAGGGAGCCAGATCGACGGCCTTGATTCCAGTCCGCGAGGATTCTAAGGTATATTCACCCGCGACCGGAATGGGCGCCAGTCTCGAAATGACAGAGTCCTTCCGCCCTTCCACCGAAAACGACAGCCAGTCTTCATCCTTTCCCAGTTGAAGTGTTTGCCCGGAATAGTTCGTCACGCGGACCTTCACGATCAAGGCTTCGTGCGGCAAGAAGTATTGCTGGTCGATGAGCAGGTCAACGGCCACTCCTTGCCCTAACGCGGAGGTGGCCCCGAGGACCCAGAGGGCAGTTGCATTAAGAAACAACTTCATCACATTAGTCTAGGTTCCTGCCGGTTTGAGGCAAGCTGCAATTCCAGTTCGCAGATGGACGCAACCCTCTTCGGCTTTATTCACGGCATAACTGCTCGAGTGAACATCCCATGTGTTTCTCAACCACTGAGTTCTTGTTGAACCTGCTGGAACACGGTTGAAGCCGAGATTACTTGGAGGCACTCCATCGTTCGCAGGTTTGTGCACTTCGCCTTGAAGCAGGGAACGCACGGCAACGTGGCTTGGATGGTTCGATGGGATTGGCGATAGGGCCCCGTTCGGAGCGGTTCGGTGGGTCCGAAGATCGCGACAACAGGTTTTTGCAGGGCTGCAGCGATGTGCATTGGGCCGGTGTCGTTGCAGACCACCAAGTCACTAAGCCGAATCCATTCAACCATTTCTGGCAAGGAAGTTCTCCCAGTGAGATCCAAACACCGCCGAGGATCTATTCGCGCGATGGCGTCCCCCAGGGACGCTTCGGCGCGAGTTCCGAGGATTGCGACCTTGAGATTTGCAGAATGCGACAGGATCAGTCGAACGAGCGTCTGATAGGATTCCAGCGGCCAGCGTTTGGTTGGCCAACGCGCGCCAGGGATCATCAGCACCCAGCGAGATTGGCCTGCTTGCCACTTGGTCCGAACGCTTGCAGCCGCCTCCGGGTGAACTGGCAGCCATTCGAAGTTCCAGTGGACCGGCACATTCAACGCGCGAAGAACCTCCAGATACCAATCTACTGCATGGCTGTGAAAATTGGAGCGTGGCACCAGCAGGTCGTAAAACGCGCGCGCTCCTTCCCGATGGTCATCGATTCCGATCGTCAAATTGCCATGAGCGAGCCAAGCGAAGATTCCGCTCCGGGCGAGGCCCTGGAGATCGATAACCCAATCAAATGCTTTGGCGCGCATGCTCCGGATCGCGTCAAAATGTTTCCGCCAGCATCGAGGCAAGGCCCAACATTGGCGGTCGAAAGGAATGATTTCGTGGAGATCGGGATCGTTCTGGAGCAGAGGCAGCAATTCAGAAGAGAGCCACCAAGAGATTTCATGCGCCGGGTTGTTCAGCTTCAGCAACCTCAACACAGGAAGCGCCTGAACGACATCGCCAAGCGAACTGGGCTTCAGAATGAGAATTTTCAAACTGAACACAGGGCCGACGCTCGGGGCGGCCTGCCGAAACGCTCACTTCCCGTAGGCCAGTCTTTCAGCGAGGCGTTCTGGCAAGCCAGCGGCTCGAATCTTCGCCTGAGTCGTGGCGATGTCATAGTCAACGCGGCGCAATTCAATCATCCCTTCCTCCAAATCGTAGATCGCGTACGTCGCCTTCGGCACGCCATCACGCGACTGGCCAACGCTACCCACATTCACAAAATACTTTCGGCCTGTTTCGGTCTTGAATTTGGAGTAAGTTCCCCCGCGCACGACCGTGTCCCTGATAAACGCGACCGGCACATGCGTGTGGCCGAAGAAGCACACGCCTGTGTTCTGATAGGTGAAACTGGCGGCCGCCGCCAGCCTATCGAAAACGTAGCCCCACCTCTGCGGTCCATCCAATGTGGCATGAACGATTGAGAAGTTGGCCACCAACCTCAGATACTTCAGATCTCGCAACCACTGTCGATCCTCCTCCGTCAGTTGCTGGCGCGTCCAGTTCACGGCCTCGGCTGCGTGCGGATTGAATCCCTCGAGATTCGTTTCGCTGGAACAATATTCATCGTGATTGCCTTTCACGCAGGGCATCCCTGTCGCCCGGATGATGTCCAAACACTCTTTCGGGTTGGCGTTATAGCCGACAACGTCTCCCAGACAGGCGTAATGGGTGCATCTCTCTCTCTTTGAATCCTCCAACACGGCGTGCAGCGCTTCCAAATTCGCATGTATATCGGCGATAATCGCGTACCTCATCACTTACTCCAAAACACTGACTCACCACTCACTCTCTATTCCAAACCCTCGAAATTCACCTGTGGCCTCACCCCAAGTGACTTGCTCGTGGGTGATGAAATGACCCAACCCGGAATCCCGAATGGCCTCTTGAAATGCCTCTAGCTCTTCCCTCGAACCCTCTCCCAACATCTCCACCCTTCCGTCACGCAAATTGCGAACCTTTCCAGTGATTTCAAATCCCGCAGCCAATGACTTCGCAGTATAACGGAAGCCCACGCCCTGAACCCGCCCGCTATACAACACATGCACTCGGCACCGACTCATGCCTTCGTCACCTCGCGGCTCACCCACGAATTCATGCTTCCCACGAGCTGCGCCGCTGACCGGCACACCTCTCAGCTCTCGTCATCCCTGGATCAAGCCATAATCCCGCGAGATAGCGCAACGTTTTTGTTTCGCCAACTCCAAGTCCGTTCAAGCAAACAAAAACCACCGACTTTCGACTGAAGACGCAGCTTAAACTAGCACGTTGCATTCCGAGCGCCAAGCCATTCGGGCACAATTTGTCCTTGCGTCCATCGCCGCGGTTCGTCGTTGCGGAGTGTGGCGTTGAACTCACGCCTCGGCCGTTGCATTGATGATCAACTTGGCTGGCGCGGCAGCCTCGTTCATCCCGTCCGCATGAGAGTGTGAGGATCACGCCGGACGAAGTGGCCGCTGAACCAAGGCACGATCCGTGCTTCGCCGACAACCGGGGTTGGCGGTGGGCCGTCGCCCTAGGGCGGCAGATCATGGGATCTCGCCTTGGTCTGGACCTGTCCGGCTGGATGCTCCCTCACGTCACATGGAGCTACTATTATGGAGCCTTCCGGCAGAGCGAGCGTTGGCGGAAGAATCTAATAACAAGAAACTCTTGACCCACGTTCATTCAGCGCCATAGATTTAGACTTGTATCTCAGGCAACACTGAAACTTATGCGATTGCTAACGATTGTCGTCATTGTGTCTTTTTGCCTGCCCACGAAGGCAGCCATCATTGAAACTGCGCCTACCGATGCCGGCGTTGGGATTTCAATTTTGGGTGCCGCTCCCGTCCAGTGGGCTCTCGCACAGATCGAGTCCGGGCATTTCAGGAATCCGGACAAGGCAAAGGGCTCCTCCGGAGAAGTCAGTCGGTTTCAAATCATGCCTGAGGTCTGGAGGGAATACACTCAATCCCGCAACTACTCCAATCCCATTGTCGCTTGGAGTGTTGCGCAGCGAATTCTCAAGGAACGTGAAACCTGGTTCGTGAGAGCCACCGGTCGTCGGCCGTCGGCTTTCGATTTGTATGTGATGTGGAATAAACCGGGTTTATATGAACGCCTGGGTTTCAACCCCAGGCGGCTTCCCCAAAAGTTGCGGGATGTGGCGGTGCGATTCGAAAACCTGGTCCATGCCATACGTTGAGTCCACCGCTCCAACTTCTGCTCCCACTGCCTGGATCCATGCCATTTTGCAATCCGTTCTGCTACTGAAGGTTGCCAAAATGCATCGACTTGATGCTATTGTTCCAGTTGGCGAGCGACACGTGCAGTGACATCCCACATTCTGACTCTGCCAGCCCAATCCCCAGTAGCCAACAGCTTGCCATCCGGGCTCAACGCCATGGCATAAATCCAATCATCATGTGCCTTCCATTGCTGCTGAACCTCATCGCTTTCGGCATCGATGATCCGCACGATCCCTTCAGCACCGGCTGAAAAAAGCCGCCTTCGGTCATGACTGTACACCAAGGCAAGAATTGCTCCTTCGTGATGGCGGATGATACGAACCATCCGGCCAATCCCTGGTTGCCAAATGCGAATTGTCCTGTCATCGCTGCCTGAAGCGCACGTGCTCGCGCCTCGAGGGGAATCTTTGTCGGGCGCTCTAAATGCCAGACAATGCACAAGCGCGGTATGGTGAGTCAGAGTCCTCAAGCATTTCCACGTGGCAGTATCCCATACTTTAAGGGAACGGTCCGCGCTTGCAGTGACCAAGATCTCGCCTGCGGGGCTGAAGGCTGCGCTCAAAACCGGCCCGGAATGGTCGGTGAGAGTTCGATGCGCTCTTGGCTGCAACTTTTTTTCCTGGATTGCTACCACCACGACCGAGTGATCTGCACCCGCTATGGCGAGCAATTTTCCGTCAGAATCGAAAGAAACGGACGTCGCCAGATCGCCGAACTGTGCAATCTCGGGCTTTGACCCTAATTCGATTTCAGGTAGTTCTTCAAATGCCCTCTTTCCTGTCGGATTCCAGGAAAACAGCTCCACGCTCCCTGATTCCCCGGGGCTGCCTCCCGCGACTGCAAGCATCCGACCGTCTTGACTGAAGGCGACCGAAGTGATTCTGGCCAGTTCGGACTTCAGCTCCCGTGGCTTGGCTTGATTGCTGACAGACCGGATCACGAGTTTTTTCCTCCCGTTATGCAAGAGGAACGAACCACCAGGACTGAATGTGAGGGCGGTGATCGGAGTCTCAGGCAGAGCTGGACGAGCGGCGAGAATCGCCATGCAAGCAGGCAAGCCTAATTGGAACATGGCCTTCGATTTCAGTATGAGCCGCGGCGTCCTTCTCGTTGCCGCGGCGGCTACTAATCTTCGGTTCATGGACAGAGGATGGCATCGTTACACCAGCTCACGGATCATTTGCCCTTCGTTGAGGATCTTGAGTGGTCGCCCGTCCGAGGTGTAATACTCCTGCTCCGGATCAACTCCCAGCAGGTGAAGGATTGTCCATGCGAGGTCTTCGGGTCGCACCGGTCGATCAACAGGCGATTCACCATACGAGTCGGTCGCGCCGACGACTTGGCCTCCTTTGACCCCGCCGCCTGAGAGGCAAATTGAACCGGCGCGTGGCCAATGGTCGCGGCCTCCCAGGCTGTTGATCTTCGGAGTTCGGCCGAACTCTCCCATCATGACGACCAGAGTCGTCTCGAGCAATCCACGCTCTTGCAGGTCCGTAATCAAGGACGAATACGCGCGGTCCAACGCTGGCAGCTTCCCGCTTCCTGGAAACAAAGTGTCAGGCAGCGCCTTAAAGATTTGCTGGTGCATGTCCCACCCTGTATCCACGACTGTTACGAACCGGCTTCCGGCTTCGATCAACCGGCGGGCCAACAGGCAGCCTGTTCCGATCCTTCCGAATCCATAGCGCTCGCGAACTTTCGGTGGTTCTTTTGACAAATCGAACGCGGCTTTGGCTGGAGTGGACGTAAGCAGCCGATACGCCTGCTCGTAGAACGCGTCCCGAGTCGCCGTGGCTGGCGTTTCCTCGACGTGACGGGAAAAACCGTCCAGGACTTGCTGGGCCTTTCGGCGAGCCTCAATGCGGTCGAAACTCACGCCCTCCGGCGGATCAAGATCGCGGACTCGATAACCAGATCTTGATGGATCGCCCCCAATCTCAAACGGAGCGAACGCTCCCGGCAAATATCCAGCCTTCGCCGCTTGCACAGCGCTCGGGATGGCCACATAAGGCGGAAGCGCTCCGGAAAAGCCGGTTTCCTTCGCCAGAATACTCCCCAAGCTCGGATATTCGACGACCGGCGACGGCCGGTGTCCCGTCAGCAAATAATGGCTTCCGGTGTCGTGGTTGCCCAATTCGTGAGTCAACGACCGGATCAGAGCCACGCTTCGCATCACTTGAGCCGTCTTAGGTAGATGCTCGCAAATTTGAACACCGTCCGCAGATGTGGAAATCGGCTTGAACTCACCTCGGACTTCGACCGGTGCGTTCGGTTTCAAGTCGAAGGTCTCCAAATGGCTGGGGCCACCATCAAGCCAAAGCAAAATGCAAGAAACTGATGTCCGTGAGGATTGCAACGGGCTGCCGCCGGTTGGGCTCTGCGCCCGCAAACGCAGCAAGTCGCTCAGACTAATTCCAAATGCGGACAATACTCCTAAGTGGAGAAAATCGCGCCGCGCGAGTCCATCGCAACGGCGAGGAAAGGAATTAGTCATTTCTTGGGCCCATCAAAGACGAACGTCCAGTTCACGCCGTTCTGGAAATCCGGTTTGTCGTAGGTGGCCTGGAGGTACTCGATGTGATTGTCCACGAAGGCGACATTTCCCCATCCTGCGACCCTGTCGTGATGCCAAAAGCTGTACTGAAACGGTCTGGACGCCGGACCAGGCACCGCTTGGAGCCACCCGTACGCGCAAAACGCGTAATCATTTGCGAGCACGACTCGGCTGGGAGAGACGATCTGTGCGCTTCGCTTTCCGTGCAAGCCCAGAGTTCCGTTCTCATTGCCGCCGCTGTTGTAGAAGTAGCTGCAGCCAAATGTATCGAAAAGGGTCGGCTTGCGATCCGCGGACCAACGGCCGCGCAGAGCGCCTTTGTCGCTTGGGCACCGAAAAACCTTGAAGACACCTTCGTTGTCTTTTTGAGTCACTTTCCGTGTCACCGTAACGTAGGGATTGATGAAGCGTTCCTCTTCGAGATACTCGGTGCCGCGCTTTCCCGCCCAGCCGTAATAAGACAAGACGGGCCCGGCAACGTGGGACGGGAATTTCTGTTCGTGGTCATCCAGGTAAAGCGTATTGCCCAGGGCTAATTGGCGCAACTGGCTCGCGCAGCCCACCCGCTGGGCCGTCTTCTTGGACTTGGCCAGCGCTGGCAATAACATCGAAGCCAACAGCGCGACGATGGCAATTACCACCAACAGCTCAATCAAAGTGAACGCACCCTGGCGAAGGAGGCTGGCGCTCCTTGTCGGTTCAAACCGGTCGAGTGCCTGCAAATCAGTCGAATTCATGCCGCGCTCTGCAGAGCACAATAGCGCGATTCGTCCCGCGGTGTCCAACCAGAAGCAGTGAAGCCAATCGTTGTGAAGGTGGTTATGATGCATCTGAGCTGCCACCGCTTCGTCCAGAGGCCGACCAGGCCACCTGACTGTCGCAGTTGACTACCAACCCAACGAGTACTATGGCGGCAAGTTGCCGCCCATGACTGACTGGTAGCCCGTTCCATCCGTGTTCAGACCGGCCTTAAGCCTGCGCGGCAATCATCTTGTTCTTTCGGGCATAATTGAACAGCCCACCGGCATCCACCACAGGCCGGACTTCTCCCAACGACTTAAAACGATAGACTTTTCCGGTTGCTCGAACGGATACGTTGCAGGCGTCAAGATCCACCGTGACTACTTCGCCGGTTTTCAGAATTTCGCAGAGCCGGTCGAGGCATTCGCACGGGTAAAGCTCGCCTGTGGCAACCGAGTTGCGAAAGAAGATTCGGGCGAAACTTTCGGCGACCACAATCCTGGCATTGGCCGATCCCAGCGCGATGGGGGCGTGCTCGCGCGAGCTGCCACAGCCGAAATTCCGGCCTCCGACGACGATGGGATACTCACTGTCCAGCTTGCCTTCGGCGACGAAGCGAATGGGATAGAGGGAGTCCGGCAAGCCTGCCATCGCATAGCCGCCCAGCTTCTCGTACTCGTCCGGAATCGTCGGGACAAGAGTCAGATACTGTGCGGGGATGATCTGGTCGGTGTCGATGTTATCGCCCACAACGAAAACGGGGCCGGTGAATACGGATTGCATGAAGTGGAATTTGAAGTCGCAGGAAAGAGTTTTCAACCCATTTCCTGATCACTGAAAGAAATCCACGTGCGGCTCGTTGTCCGTGTGCCAGCGCTTAAGCAAGTTCGGATTGAGATCCAACAGCATCTGCCGATAATCGGGAGATTCCACGTGCGCATCGCCGAACACGAGATTCATTTTTCGGCGGTGTCGCACTTTCGCCACTTTGGCGCCCGGTCCCTCTTCAGTGCCGGGGTCTAGCTCCGGATACAACTGGCGCGACAACATCTCCAACCCGACCAGCAAGACGCGTTGTTTTTGGTTTAGGGTCGAAAAGGAATCGCCCACCGCGATCATGTCGCTTGGGAGCTTGACCTCGTTCTCTTTGGTCGCGATTTGAGTCAGCTCGCCCGGTCCCACAAATTTGCCAGCGATGCCAAACTGAGGGGTGCCTGATTTGTCCGAGCTGCCGACGTTGTAGCCGTAGCTGCCAACCGATGCGTAAATGACGTTCTCGTTGATGCGACCGTCCCAGACGCCTCCTTTGTAACTGGGACAAGTATAGATGTCGTTGGTCCAACGCTGCGACATATACACATTGAGGTCGTCGTACCATTTGGCACCTTCCGGCTTGGAAGGGCTGAAGGCGGTGCCGATGAGGGGGTAAAAACCGTGATCGTTGACGTAGAGTTGGAGGCCAAATCCAATCTGCCGGAGATTGCTGGTGCATTTGATTCCGCGCGCATTTCCTTTCGCTTGCACCAGCGCGGGCAAGAGCAAACCTGCCAGGATCGTGATGATGGCGATGACGACCAGGAGCTCGATCAACGTGAAGCCGCCCTGAGATCGGTTCGATCTCATACCACAGAGCCGGCGGCTCGCGCTGTCTTCGAATTGCCCACGCACATACAACGGCCACTTAAAAGCAAAGCATAACTCTTTTCGCGCGCGAAATCAAATTCGCGCTCGGCGCCCACGACTGACTTGTAGGCCTTCCGCGTCGGATTTGCAACAACGCTTTTGGGCGCTCCGCAATCTCGGCAATGCCTCCGAAAGGAACGCTTTCTTGAGATTACTATTTACAGCTCTCCGGTGACTGTTAGTATCCGCGCCGAAAAAAACTGCTGATGAAGAAGATCGAAGCGATCATAAAGCCTTTCAAGCTCGAAGATGTTAAGGAGGCTCTTTCAAGCATGGGTGTCGAAGGCATGACGGTCAGTGAGGTCAAAGGGTTCGGTCGGCAAAAGGGACACACCGAAATCTATCGCGGCAGCGAGTACACCGTGGATTTTCTCCCGAAGATAAAGATCGAAGTGGTTTTGGCGGATACTCAAGTCGCGACTGCGGTGGAGGCAATCATCAAAGCTGCGAAGACCGGCAAGATCGGAGACGGAAAGGTGTTTGTGAGCTCTGTCGAAAACGTGCTCCGGATTCGAACGGGCGAAACCGGCGAAGAAGCGGTCTAGATCGAGTTTTCCCTTCCGGCGTTACTTTTGAGGAAGGGAGTGTCCTGTCGTTTCGTAAACCAAACCAATACAAGTTAATAACTAATCCATGAGCACAGCAAAGAGTGTAATCGAGATGGCCAAGAAGAACGGGGCCAAGATGGTTGATGTGAAGTTCGTCGATACCTTTGGGACCTGGCAACATTTCAGCATCCCTCTCGCCGAATTGAGCGAGGAATCTTTCACCGACGGACTGGGATTTGACGGGTCGTCCATCCGGGGTTGGAAGAGCATCGAAGCCAGCGACATGCTGGCTATGCCCGATCCGGCCACGGCTTTTCT
>JACQWK010000369.1 GCA_016209525.1 Verrucomicrobiota bacterium | reverse complement strand
TTCGACAAGTGCGGACAGGAGTGTCCGCCTTACGGCTCCGAACCGCGCCGATTGCCAAAATGAGAATTCCTGGAAGATGCTCTCCCCTTTGTAGAGCCGCACCAAGCTCCTGGAAGCCCCCCTCTCCTCCATCGAATGGAAAAGAGGGTCGGGGAGAGGATGAAGAGCTTGATGCAGCCCTGCGGAAGGAGCCGCTGTTTGCTTGCCTTTTTCATTCGGTTGGCCTTCTTTGTGGATTCTTGAGTGAGATCAACTTTCACGGCCAAGCCTTGAGACGGAACACCGATGATCGCCCGCCCAGCGCCTCGCCGTCGCGGGTGAGCCGTTTCCTCCGTGCCCATCTTCATCAATGGTGCAGGCAAGTTATGCGCTTCGCCGAAGATCCCCGGGCGTTTCGCGCTTGGAGGAAGGGCTGGGACCCGGACCACTGGATTCGGCTGCGCCGTTGGCAAGCCGGCGGATTTCGTCCCAAGATTGTCTATGACATCGGCGCGTACCAAGGAGGTTGGGCGGAGATGTGCCACGCCATTTTCTCTCCGGCGCAGTGTTTCTTGTTCGAGCCGCAACCTGAGAATCAATCCCGGCTCAAGGCGCGCCAACCCCCCGGCGCCCATTGGGAGCTCATGCCGGTGGCGTTGGGAGACGTGGAGCAAATTCAACCGTTGTATCGCACGCAAAACAACTCGGCCTCGTCCATCCTCCCTCCCATAGAAGGCGCAGTGCCCGGCGCTTGGGGAACCAAGTGCGTGGAACGCATGGATGTGCGGGTCGTGACTTTGGACAAACTGGCTGAGACGCGAGCTTTGCCGCCTCCGGACCTTGTCAAAATCGATGTGCAAGGCTATGAGGGGCGCGTCATTTCCGGCGGGCGAAACGTGCTGCCAACCGCGCAACGAATCGTGGTCGAGGCTTCGCTCCATCCGATCTACAAGGATCAATCCCTGTTGCCGGAAGTGGCCGCCACCCTGTCGAGTTGGGGCTTCGATATCGAGGACATCACCGAAGCTTGCCGCGAGTGGGATGGGCGGCTCTCGCAAGTGGATCTCTGGTGCCGACGAGCCGCCTGATCGTTCCATGGACGCCCCGCAACTTCTCAAAGGGTTCCAAGCCTGCCGGCGCTATCGGCAAGCGCCGGCTTGGCAAAAACCTTGGATCGACCCGCGGCGCTTTCTTCGAAACCAACTGATGAGGTTCGGCGTTTCACCGGGCCAGCCCGGGAACCTTCGAACGGTCGCGGCGTTTCATCTGCCGGAGTTCACCGTCGTTTCCGGCGAGGGCGTGAGCCAGGAAATTTCCAGCTACGGCTTCTTCGAGCCCGATCTCACGGAGGCCTTCCTTCGATTGATCAAGCCGGGACAGGTCGCGATCGATATCGGAATGCACCTCGGTTATTACGCGACGCTCTTCGCTCTGGTGGCCGGAGAACAGGGCCAAGTTCACGGCTTCGAACCCACGCCCTCCACGCGCGAGATCGCCAAGCGAAACACCGACCGATTTCCCCAAATTCAAGTGCACCCTTTCGCGGTCTGGTCTTCGATTGGAACCCTGCGGTTCCAAGATTTTGGGCTCCAATGGATGGCGTTTAATAGTTTTGGCAAACCGAAGCTCGGAGCGGAACCGGTGAAGCCCAACGAAATTGAAGTTCAGACCACGACGCTGGATCGGTTCCGCGAATCTCTCGACCGGCCCGTCGCGCTGGTGAAGATCGACGCGGAGTCGGCGGAACGTGAAATCGTCGCCGGAGGAACCTCCCTGCTCAAAACGGACCGGCCCATCGTCACAGTCGAAGTCGGCGATTCCGACGGCTCCGGGAGCAGCCGGGCGTTAGTGGGTGATCTGGTGGCTCTGGAGTACGTGCCCTGGGAATTCCGGACGGGACGGTTCCTGCGGCACGAACTCCGCGCTGAATACACCTATGACAACTTGATCTTCGCGCCCGGCCAGCGCGATCTTTCCGCGGTCTAATTCGGATTTACAGTCAAGATGAGACTAACCGACTTATTGACGAGACCGTTGGACGAACGACAGGTCGGCGTTTGTCGTCCCGGCTTTAACCGGTTCGGGCCGCCTGAAGGCGGGACGACAAACCTTCCGCGTGTAGTCCATCGCACGGTCTCCTCTGTAAAATCGCCTCTTTCAAATGCCCCTCACCCCTTCCCTCTCCCCATCCGATGGGGAGAGGGAAGAGGTCAGGGGCATTCGGCTCATTTTGAAAGCAGACAGCAATAAACTCGGATGTCTTCTTTTGTCCCCATCGTTTGCAACCAAGCCATCACGGTGCTGCTGGGCGTCCTCGGCGTGAAATTGTTTTCCGCCTTCGTTCCCAAAGCCACCTATGGCCATTACGCGCTCTTTCTCACCTTGACCCAGGTGGGGGTCATGGTGACGCATTCCGGCATTGTGAATCACGCCATGCGCTATTGGCAGCGTGAACGAAGCCAAGCCGCGGCTTACACGCGTTTCCTTTGGAAAGCGAGCTGGCGCGGGCTGGCCGATTTGGCGCCGCTGTTAATCTTGATTGCCCTGGCGGTCGCGCTCAACGAAAGAGAGTTCGCCTGGCTCTGGATCGTGCCGTGGCTGGTGTTGGGAAACATCGCCATGGCCATCACTGCGACTGCGACGGGAGCGTTGAATGCGGATCGAAAGCTTTGGGGAGTTTTCGTCGTGTCAGTGGTCAGCAACGCCGCTCGAATCCTGATTCCAATTGGGCTGGCTCTGTCCGCCGGAATGACGTTTTTTATGCTCGGCACCGGCTTCGCTTTGCACGGGGTCCTCGTGTTGGGCGGCTTGGCCGTGATGTTTCGATGGGCACTCGCGGGGCAGGCTTCCAGCCTGCGGGTTGACAGGGCGTCCTCGCCCCGTCCTGCCAGCGGCAGGATGCCCCCGGAACCGGCCGGCCGGAAGCCTGCCCCACATTCTCAGACAGGCTCTCAAGGGCGGTGGGAGCAGGAACTCCGGGAGTACGGCCGTCCATTTGTGTGGCTGGGCATCGGCGCCTGGTTCCTGCAATGCGCGGATCGATGGGTTGTGAAGATTTTTTTTGGCGAAGAGGAGGCCGGGCTTTTTGCTTTCGCTTCGAACATCGGCGCGATTGTCCCAACCTTTGTCGTAGGCGGCGTGATGCAGAAGATATTTCCTCAAGTCTTCCGTCAGGCGGACCATGCCCAAACCCGGCGGGAATGGGAGCAAATCGCCGGACGTTGTGACCAGGCGACGGGACTTTTTCTGCTCCTCACGATTCTCGGCCTGGTGATGCTGCAGGCGCTCGGGCCGTATCTGCTGGGCTGGCTCATCGCGGAACAATACGCGCCGGCGCTCGACGTTTTGCTCCCGGCTGGATTCGCCATGGTCACCTCTCAGATCAATCAGTTTTATTACCTGCTGTTGCAGGGCCAACACAACAGCGCTGGAATGGTCAAAGTGATGTTGGTTGTGTCCGGTTTAAAAACATTGGGCAGCGTGGCCTCGGCCGCGATTTCCTGGCCGGCTTTTCTTTTGTGGTTGATGATTTCGACCGTCTTGGGCGGATGGATCGGGCGGACTATGATCCGAAGCATGGCGTTGAGAGCGGGCGCGGAGCATGGTTAGCACGGATGGCTCGCCCCCGCCGTAGCGCAGAGTTGCACTCTGCCGTCTCGCAGATTTTCAATCTGCGCGGCACCGACAACTCCGGAACGCTCGGGGGAGCGGCACGCCCTGCCGACTGCAAGTCGGCGATACGGCAGATTGAAAATCTGCGCTACGCCTGGCAGGTGCGCCGCGCAGCGCAACCTGCAGGATGCCTGCGCGGCCCGAAGAAGTGACGCCTCGCGCACGATAGAGCGACAACGCATCGATTTGATGAAGTATGGATCGGTTAATCACCACGGCTAGCGAGCGCTTCTGGTTCGCCGAAGCCTACGCTCGCGACCAATGGGTGAAGGCGCAAGCGGCGAAATTGGCCAAGGGCAGCGCCGTTCTCGACGCCGGGGCCGGGGCGAGCAAGTACCGGCCCTTCTTCGGTCACTGCAACTACAAGACGCAGGACTTCTGCCTGTACCAGGGGCCTTTGGTGAAGTATTTGGAACCGATCGATTACGTTTGCGAGATCACCTCGATCCCGCTTCCGAACGGTTCACTGGACGCGATCCTCTGCACCGAGGTCATCGAGCATGTCGTCAATCCCATGGCGGTGCTCGCGGAATTCCATCGGTTGCTGAAACCGGGGGGGAAGCTGCTCCTCACGGCGCCGCTCCTTTCCCATATCCACATGGAGCCCTATCATTATTACGGCGGCTTCACTCATTTCTGGTATGAATATTGGCTCCCGCGGAACGGGTTCACCATCGAGGCGACCACTTGCGCCGGCGGCCCCGCCCGCACGTGCGTCACTTTTTGCCAGGCATTCTATGCCAGTTGGTCGGAGGCGGAGAAGAAGCTTAAGCCGCTTCCCCGCATGGTATCGCTTCCCTTTCGCGCCGCCGCCAAAGTGGCGGTTCACTACGTCTTGCCCTTCCTTTTGCCGAAGTTCGACCCTTGGCTTGGCTCGCGGCAGATTTACTCGACCTGCATGGTCGCGGCCATCCGCAATCCCGGAGAAAAGTGAAGTCGTTCAGGCATGTCTTCACCTTGGCGCCCGACTGCCACCAAGCGTCCGGCTATTATAGGCTCCTTTGGACCCGGCACATTTACGAGGGCATTCGGCCCTTGGTCCAGCGCTTGATCTTGCCCGAAGGGATCGATTGGCGTTGGGCCAGGAAAGGCCACGACATCGATTTGACGCCGTTTGCGCCGGATCGGGCGAAAGCCAGCGAGCAACTGTTTCAGCAGATTCAGTCGGCGCACCGGCAAGTTGGATTGGATGCGGTGATCTCCTATTGTTTCTCGTTTGATCTCGCAGAGGAAGTGGTGAAGGAGACGATCAAGCTGGGCGTGCCGTGGGTGAATTTTTTTTGCGATAGCACGCACATGTTTGAAAAGGTCGAGGCCTTGGCGCGCGTCGTCTCCCTGAACTGGTTCCCCGAAACCGCGGCGGTGGATCGGTACAAAGCACTTGGGGTCCCTGCTCTCTGCCGGCCCTACGCGCTGAACCCGGCCTTCCTTCCTGAACTGGCCCGCCGGTCTGGCGCACAAACGGTTGGTTTCATCGGGTTGCCGACCTCGAATCGAATCACGCAATTAGGATGGCTGCGCCGGTTTGGGTGTCCGGTGGAAATCCGCGGCCACGGCTGGATTGACCAGGCACGAAGTCCATTCTACAGCTCAACCCCGAAGTCCAGGCGCTTTCTCAGGGCTCTGCTCGCGCCGGATTTGGGAGAAAAAATTCTGCGCCGCTTGTTCTGGCCCGCCGTGCGCCGGCAAGCGCGCGGGCCCTTGGGGGATGAAGAGTTTTCTGAATTCGTCAGAGGATGCCTCGTGGTGCTTGGGTTGAATCAAGGAAAGGATGCGCAGGGCCGGTTTGCCAGTTACTTGAAGTTCCGGGATGTGGAGTTTCCAGGCTATGGTTGTTGTTATTTAACGGAGCAGAACAACGATGTCGCCACGGCTTTCGAAATCGGGAATGAGGTCCTGGCGTATCGGAACATCCGGGACGCTGCCGAACAGATACGCCGGGTGCAGTCCAGGCCTGAACTAGCTCTGGAAATTGGACTGGCCGGCCGCCGTCGTGTTCTATCCAGCCACACCTGGGCCGTGCGGCTCCATGAATTGGCCGGGCGCCTATGATCTCGGTCACCCATTTCTTCACTCATTTTCAATCGCTCGGGGGCGTCCAATCGCTCCTGCGGCGTCACTTGGAGATGGACTCGCGATGGGGCCTGGAAACGGATGTCACGGCATTTTTCGACACGGACCCGCGCTCTGAGCCTCGAGTAAGCGGGCTCGGTTTTGGCTGGCACAGCACAGTGCGAAGTTCCAGGCGGAGTTTTTCCACCCGGCTGGCCAAGGACCGGAATCGGTTCGCCGTCTATCACAATTTATGGGGTGTCCCGTTCCTGGCCGATCTCGATCGGGCCGAACGCCGAATCGGCCTCCTCCACGTCTATCCTCGTGTTCTCGGAAACTGCCTCTCGGCCAATCGGGGCTTGCTCGACGGAGTCCTGTGCGTGAGCGAACCTCTCAAGACGCTGGTCCAGCAACACCTGCCTGAATTGGATCCGTCGCGGGTCGCCGTCGTGCCGCTGCCGATCTCCCCATGCCCGGTTGTCCCCCGCCGGCCGCCTGTCGGGAATCGGCCCATCGTGATCGGCTTCAATGGAAGGCTGGTGAAAGAACAAAAGCGAATCGACCGCCTGCCGGGGATTGTGCGAGCGCTCAACCAAGCCGGCTTGAATTATCGTTTGGAGTTTTTGGGAAACGGCCCGGACCAGACTTGGCTGGAGCGGCAGTGGAGAGGAAATCCGAGAGTGATCTTCCACGGGCGCCGGACCGGTGAGGACTACTGGAAGATTCTAGCGGGCTGGGATTTGATCTTGTTCACGAGCGATTTCGAAGGTTTGCCTTTGTCGCTCTTGGAAGCGATGAGCGCCGGGGTTCTTCCCATCTATCCGCGCATTCACAGCGGCGGGGACGGCTATGCGCGGAACGTTCACGCGGACTTTCTCTATGACTTGGGCGATGAACAGCGTGTGGCCAGGATTGTGTCGGAGATCGTGTCCGCCGGCGAACCGCAGATCGAATCGTGGCGCGCATGCTCCCGGCGGGAGGTCGAGCCGCATGTCGGGGATACTTATCACGAAGTGTTCTGCGGTTTCGTCCGGAAGATTTTGGAAGCGCCGCGTCTCTCGCGAGAGAAGTTTAAGTCCCGGCCGTTTTACTTGACTGACTTCTGCCCGTTCGCGGTGTTAAGCCGCATCTACCTCCGCGGATTCTATAGGGCGACTTGTTATTCGAATTTGCAGTCAAAATGAGACTAACCGAAGTGAATGCGTTATCTCAATCGCCCCTCACCCGTCCTAAGGACACCCTCTCCCCATCGGATGGGGAGAGGGACGGGGTGAGGGGTATTCGTCTCATCTTGAGAGAAAATTGGAATTAGCAGGCCGCGTTTCGTGGAGTTCCTTGCTCCTGGATTCATCGCCAAAAGGACCAGTGGCTCCCTCTCCCAGTGGAAGAGGGCCGGGGTGAGGGAGAACGCGACACGAGTGAAGCGAACACAACGGCGACCTCCTTCGCTGCCGAGACTCGTCTGCACGCCGTCGAGCGAGTGCCCGCCGAAGGCCGGCTCAAAGCAGCTCAGTTCATCCCCATTCGCCCTCGGAGCCGGCGAATCGACAGAAAAAAATCCACATCGTCGGCAGCCCGGAACTCAACATCGAAAGCACGCCCGTTTATCTGGATGTCGAGGGCCTGCCCGACCACCATTTCCACTACCTCATCGGCGTGCGCATCAGCCACGGAGATTCTGCCGTCCAGCACAGCCATCGGGGGAGGTCTCTCCACCCGGCCGGCAAAGGAAGAGGACTTCACCTTGGAGGATGGTGTCTGCTACCGTCCGACATGCATTCACGCTACGGTGTCGGTGAACTCTACGGATTCGATTTCAGCGCCCTTCCGCCTGAGCGGATACGAGAACTGTCGAACATTTCGAACAAACAAGCGGATTGCCCATTCCGTCCAAAGGAACATGGAAAGCCCGCTCCCAAATGCAACAAGAAGGGTGGCGTGTGTTCGCTCCGCGAATACGTTCAAAGGCAAGCTGACGAAGGGCAAGCCATCGGCGAACCTGTCACTACCTGTCCAAACCGGTTTCTCGATTCCAACCTGGTCGTGAAGTGGGTCGGCGAGACACTACTCGACATGCCGAATCCGGTGGTGATTTCTGAGCTCCCGTTCCTCATGGCTGAGGCCGATGCGGACGACGAGCCCGACGCCGTTGGCAAGATTGACAAGATCCTCGTCAACCCAAAAGGAGACACGCTGCGCTGGTGTGCACTCGAAATGCAGGCAGTCTATTTTTCGGGCAGGAGCATGGAAAACGACTTCAAGCTGATGCGGACCTGGGAAGGACCTGGCTTGCCCTTTCCGCGAGTCCAGCGTCGTCCTGACTTCCGCTCCTCCGGCCCAAAAAGGCTGATGCCGCAACTCCAGATCAAGGTGCCCACAATCAGCCGCTGGGGAAAGAAGATGGCCACGGACTTCACTGAGTTCTGCCGCGGTGCCTGATATGGCCAAGAACATCAAAACCCCCACATCCGGGACAGAATCGTTTTGCCAAAGCGAAATCGACCGAATGCTGAAGTATTCGCAAACGAAAGTCATCATGCCGGTCGTGACTCTTGGCCTTTTGCGCATGTTCAAAGAAACTGGTAAGCGCGTGTTTTCGGATACCGAAATCAAAAGGACCTATGAGGCTGCGGTCAAAATGTTGAAGGAATTTCTCGGCCACGACGTTCATCTCGGTGCGAAATACTACGACGCGTATGGACTGAGGATGTCGCGTTACAGCGTCCTTAAATCTGTCGGCCACCTGCGATACGAACTATTGGTTCCCTACACGACATTTGCGGAATCCTTATGTCTGTGGATTCCTCCGCGCATCAAGCGTCACATCGAAGAACGGCTTGGAGTCGTACCTCTTCTCGGGAATGCATCGACCCGGATGTCCTATGCTGAAGATCGGAGCCGATTTCTTGACCTGATTCGGGGGCAAATCGTCAGGACTCCAGCCAATTTCGAAATCTTCAGTTTCGCGGTCATCAAGGTTCACTTGGAAAGGTTCGCATGCAAAATCTACCGCGACACGCGCACCTCGGCGCATGACAAGGGCGTTGACCTTTCCACCAATTTCGGCGTTGTCTATCAGGTCAAGAAGCTCAACATCCATACCGAGTCGGAGGCCAAGCGCATCCTCGCGGAGCTGAAAGGCAATTTCGACAGTCAGCGTTTTCAAGATGGGAACGTAATTCTTGTCGTCGACGACATTTCGAAAGGCGTGAAGAAATTCCTCATCGACATGAAGGTGCAATCCATCAGCAAGGAGGATTTATTGAAATTGGCATCGAACTTCGACGACTCGGAGGACAGACAGAAGGTACTCCGTATTGTCTATGAAGAGTTTCGGCGCGAGTATTCGAGTGCCATCAAGTGACGCTGCTAAACCGGTTCGCCCAGGACTCGACTCGGAGCCACACCAGCGAACAACAACTGGTCGGCAGCATATTCGGCTTCCTGCTCCGTGGCGAACTCCTTCTCGAATCTCACAAAGAAATCCACGGGGTAGTTGCCTTGCACGAGGCTGGTTGTGGCTCCGCCGAACCCGTCTGCTTCAACAACCACGATTTCGTCTTCTACAGCATTGCGATAGGACTGGAACGTAACCCTGCCAGGTGGGTGGATACCGAGTTCCTGACGTATTGCGTCCGCCTTTGTTTGAAGATGTCTCAATTCAGCCAGCTTCTCTTGCCTGTTCATGGGTTCGTTTCGATTTCGTTTCAGTTCTGAGCCACGCAATTAGGTTTTTTCCGATAAGGAGCTTGGTCATCCTTGCCTCATTTGCTGTCTTTGGCGCCACGCTAACAGACTCAAAGCCGAACTACGCCGCAAACGACACAATTTCGCGCGTGTTGTCATACGTGAGCAAAATGTCGCCTTTCACATCTGCGAGCAGGTCGAACAGATTGCGGTGGTCAACTTGCCAGCGGGGATAGAGGCGTCGTGAGGCCACGGTGTAGGGTGGGTCAACGAAGAATGCTGCAGTTTCGTCGTCCGAGTAGCGGCGAATTATCTCGAGCCCGTCACCCTCAATAAACGTGAAACGTTCGCGCACAATGGCAATCTCTTGGATTCGCCGGGCCAGCGTCGCGGGATACCACCGTGAGTGAAGCCCCTTGCCGTTTTCTCCAGTTTTCACCAAGCCAGCACCGGGAGCCATGATGCCTCCGCGCTGAACTCGGTTTCTGAGAATGACCGCGAACGCTCGCTCGCGCTGCGTCACGGGTTCAGTGCGGAGAGCCGTGGTTACGTTTTCTCGGCTTAGTTCATAGTTCAGAATCTGGTCTGCTAACCACTTTGCCTGACCGCCGAGAATGGTCTGCCACACTGCCGCGACATTGGCGTCGCGCTCCACGAGGACGACATGCTTGGCCAACTCCTCGAATCCTGCGGTCAGTCCTACAATCGCGCCGCCGGCGAACGGCTCCACCAAGACGCCTAGGGTTGGCATCTTACATCCGAGCCAAGAACGGATGTATGGCACGAGCCAGGTTTTGCCGCCCGGGTATCGAAATGGCGAGCGTTGCGGTACGGAGGCGACGTTTACCGGCTGCGTCACTTCGACATCTGCAGCCGTGCGATAAGCGACCTGCGGTTGATGGAATTCATCCGGCGAATACTTCACGTCGAGTTCGTGAGCGTAGCGCAGGATTTCCGGAGCCAGCTTCTCAGGAACCCTGATGACGGTTGTATTTCCGAGCTTCCATTTGGGTCGGTAAGTAGTTGAGGAACGCCCCATAACAGGTTCCCTGTTACATGGGTTCAACTCCTCGGGCAAGGAAATTGTTACACGGGCCGATCTTTCCTGCGATCCACAGCAGGATTCTCCATTGCGGGAAAAGGACCTTCACGCCTTCGCGGAGAGCCGGCACGGGCGCAGGCGGCGGTCGCCATTCAATAAGCCGGGCGCCTTGCCCACGGACGGCCAACCAGACAACTCGGTCAGCGGCGACATCCCGTCCCCCGTCGTAGTAGCCGAGGTCACGAGGCTCTGAATTGTTCGGATTTTGCGCTTGGAAACGGCAGTCGAACTGAACAGGAGGGAACAGAGACAACATAGAGTGCGGAGCTTTGATTAAATCGGGCCTCCCGGATGGTACTCATCCTCCGGGAGTCTCGCGCCGGCACTCCCATCCCAATCTAACTTCATTTCACTCTGCTCGATCTGTTGGCTCCTGTTCGAAACCCTCTGCCGTTCTTAGTTTGCATTGAACCTCCGGACGTCGTCTGCGACTGGGTGAGGGGAGGCCATGGATTCTTTCACTCCTTGAACC
>JACQWK010000368.1 GCA_016209525.1 Verrucomicrobiota bacterium | reverse complement strand
GCTCGGAGTTTTGAAATACTCCGCTCGTGCGTTCTCAGCTTCACTTTCAAACTTGGACACGCGGTCACTGAGCGCGGTGAACTGTTCGTTCCACGCTGCGACGGCCTCGCGGACTTTTTCGAGTGCGTCGAAAACGGCTTGGTCGTCTTTTCCAATCAGTTTTTTAAAAGGCTCACATTTTTCCTTGGTTTAGAGCGGCCCGCCGCCACTTCGGACATATTCGAGATGCGCTTCAGGGTGAGACTCGGCAACCGCCAAAATTGCCTCACCCTTGCTCTTGCCGGCGCGCAGTTCTCGTTTCAACAGCGATTGAAAATCCGGTCTGGCCGCGTCGGTTCTGAATTCGGCCAGCATCGCGTTCGCGCTCGGAACGATTGCGTCAATCAGTCCGCGCGCCTTGGCTTCCGGCGCGAAGAACACAGCGCCGGTCATCGAACCTTGGTTTGCGCCACGCCGGCGTTCCGCAACGAAGGACTTAAACGCTTGGCCGATGGAATCGACTTGCGCTTGGAAATACTGCCGCGCCTCATCGGTCATCGGCCTGGCCGGATGGCCCGCAGCTTTCAGCGGCCCGGTCGCGAAGACTTCAACGGCGATTCCACGTGCACGCAAGGCTTCCGAGAAATTTGTCACTTCCAGCAAGGCACCAATGCTCCCAACGCGAGCGGATTTCGTGGCGTAAATGCCGCGCGCTCCGCTGGCGATCCAAAAGGCCGCCGATGCCGCCAGAGAATCGGTGAACGCATAGACCGGCTTTTTCGCATCGACGCTTGCGGTTTTGTCCGCCAACTCAGGCGTGCCGGAAACCGTCCCGCCCGGACTATCAATCATGAGTGCAATGCGCGAAACCGAAGCGCTCGACGCGGCTTCGTCCAAGTTCGATGCGATGTCCTCGTGTGCCACAGCGCCGAACCCTTTCAAGAGAAACCCGGCGTTCTTGATCATTGGCCCGACTACCGGAATGAAAGCCGTTCCGTTTTCGATCCGCATTTGCGGAACGGTGTCGCCAAGAAAGTTCCGACTCGGTTTTTGGTCGCGTGGAACGTCACACCGAAGGCGAGCGGCAAAAGAGACGGCGCCGTCGAGCGTCATGAGCATCGGCTCCCGCGCGATTAGGGAAAGGAAAAGTTCAGCACTCATACCAGAACCTCCGGGGCGTTTGCCGAAACGGCTCGACGGATTTCTCTAAGCCGCTCCAATGCGAAGAGCGGTGATCCTTTCAAGTCGAGCGCGTCCGGCGAAATGAATTCGCCATACACCCGGCAAAGAGGAAGCTGAAGCTCACGGGCAAGCTGGTGCTTGTTGAGCAGAACCGGAACTCGCTCCGGTTCGCAAATGATTGTCGCGTTCATCGGAAGGACTTTGGCAGAAAGTTTTTCGTCACGGGCGCAATGTAGCGCGGCGAGGGATGGAGCGGTATCCCGCGAACGCGGTATCCTGAACGCGGGATGAACGAAGGAACTTTGCAACCGTTGCGCCTCTGGAATGAGTGCCCAGTTTGACATGAATCGCTTTCAAATGTGATCCCACCGTTCCGGGTGAGATGCCAAGCCGTTCGGCAACGGTCTTGTTCCCCAGGCCCTCGCAAAGCAGCTCGCAGATTTCGACTTCGCGTCGCGTCAGCATTTGTGTGCGTCGTGAAACATTTTTATGGTCCGCATGGCTTCGCTGAGCAAATCCCAAAGCTCTTTTTGCTCCGGCAACGCTGCTTTGTCCGCGATCTCGGCGCGCCAGCCATCGAGGAAATCGCGCAGCTTGTAAACCGGTGCGCCCTTGGCCTCACCAGCCGCCGGAACGTTCCGTTCGTTGATAACGCGCGCAACCGTGCGCCGATCGATGCCGACCTCGGTCTCGTACTTCTCGTGCCAGATCGGTTCGCGGCGGCGGGCGGCAAGCATGCGCTCACGCTTTGGAGACCAGGCCAGTACCCGGGAGAACTTCTCTCCCATCCGTTCATTCCAAATTCTGGCTTGTGAGGGAAGGGAGGAAGCGAGCTTGCGAGCGTTGGACTTTTCCTTGTGCCCATCTACGTCAGATGATGCTGTAACGGCATGTAACATTTTGTAACTCTCCCTCTCCCTCTCATTCTCGCTCTGCTCTGGGGAAGGGAGTCCAGAGGGAAGGGGTTTCGCATTTCCTTTTTCACGGAACTTCCGAACTCGCTCGCGAGTCTGCGCTCGCTGATCGTCCAGCCGCTTGATGCGTTCGTATTTCGCCCAATTCACGATGCGCCAACCCCAATCGCGATGCTCATCAAGACGGGCGATGCGCCGGCCTTCTTCCGCCGCGTCACGGCTTGCCGGATCGGGACACTCCAGCACTTCAATCGCAGCGTTCAGAACGTCGAGGGGAACATTCGTCCGCCGAGAAATCGCTTGGCGAGTCATGTCAACCATGCCCTCGTCAGCCAGTTTCAGAAAATCCTCGAACACGTGGCGGGCTTGCCAGTTTTCCGCGAGAGACGAATCGAGAATTTGGACAAACACGCGGGCGTAAAGCGGTCTCATAAACAGGACGCGGGAAGTGGCGAAGCCGGCTTTGGGATTTTCACGCCGAGATGACAGTCCGGGTCCGGTCGAGCCAAGCGTGCCACGGTCGGCGGCAGGTCGCCATTGAAGTCGAGCAAAGTGCCCAAAACGCAACGCTCACTTGCGGCGAGCTGGTCGCCGGTTGGAGCGGCAGCGGTCATGACGTCAAGATCCTGGATCTGAAGAACTTTTCGACCGCAGCCACCGAGTAAAAGACCGGACCTCCGCCTCCTCTTGCTGGCGGGTTCGATTTGAATCTGGGAATCCGCGCCGCGTCAAACCAAGCGCCAAGAGTTTCGCGCGTCGGCGGCGGAGAGATGAAGGCCGGAATTGTAGTTTCGATCAGCTCGCCCAGGGTTGCGAGCCGCGCTGTTGGCGACGACGTTAGTTCTTTCATCGCCATTACCAATATGCACGAATGGCGACGAAAGCGAAGGATTCAAATGGCAGTGCTATTTCGTTCCCAAGAACTCCGGCCAATGAATCGGCTTTTCGCCGTTTGTTCTGCGGACGAACGCAGTGAAGTGCTTCAAAGCTCGCCGGGCCTCTTTGTTCCATTCGGAATTGCCCTGGGCAGGATCATGAAAAAGGCGGCGCATGATGCCAAGGCGACGAAGTGCGACGTAGTAATGATTCAGATTGTGCCCACGGCCATCGGCCTGAGAAATCTCTTTCGGGCGATTCGCTTCGAGCCAGATCCGGAACGAGGCCACGATGTCATCGGTTTTCCGAGTCCAGTCAATGGTGAATGCTCCCGTTTCCTGACCAAGGAATATGCGTGATTTTGGGTAGAAATCCCTGTCCGTGGTATTGCAGCTAGAATTCAATAGCTCCAAGTACGGCTTCGCCAGCCAAAAGAATTCATCCCATGTAGCCCTGTCAAAAAATCCACTCTGATGCGGGTCGGGTGGAGCGAAAGTAAGCGCTCTTTTGTATGAATGACGGCTCTCAACCGTTGGCCAAAAACGTGCCAGGCGCTTCCGGGTCTGGCGTGGCAAAGCGAGCCACGGCTCAAGGGCATTAGTCAGCGCGTCGAGTAAGTCGTCCAGTAACACGGCCTGCAAGATTTTCGAATGACTCGCGAGCTCCATCCGAACCTCCCAACGTATGATGGGTTTGTTGGGGTCAAACTCGCGCAGCAAATCCAAAACTGTCTGACATTCCCGCAGATATTCCCACAGACAGCAGGGATAGACTTCCGCCGTGGCGACTTTCTCAAAACAAAACTCCTTGCGATCCAGCTTCATCCTAAGGCCCTCCCTTCCTCGGATTCAGCCCATAGAATCGCTTCGTGTCCTCGCTGCTCACGCGTCCCTGATAGTGTTGCTTGATGATAGATTCGCTGTTCCCGAATTGCTCGGCGGTCTGGCCATAGCTTCCGGTCTTGCGGAAGTAGTGGGAGATCGCGGTGTGTCTCAGCACGTCCACCGGCCACGGCTTCAAATTGGATTCGCCGTCGCCGTTCCCGCGGCCACCGAATCCAGCAGCCGCTTTGATCGTGTCGAAATGCTTCCTCCAATTGGGCGGGAAATGCTCCGTGCCCTTGTATGCCAGCAGCCATTTCTTGAGAGTCGGGCAAATCTGAATCACGCGCGGTTTGCCCGTCTTGGTCTGGACGCCTTCGAGCCTGATTTCGTCATCGTCCAGATTGACTTGCTCCCAGGTTAGCCTGGCTGCCTCAAATGGCCGAAGCCCCGCGAACAGGCAGACGGCCGTATAGGGGGCAAGCGTGCCACTGTGCTGAATCTCCGCTGCTCGCAATAATGCGCCGCATTCGTCCACGCTGAGAATCTTCGGGGCGCCGGCTTCCTCTTTCTCAACTCGGACTTCCCGGCAGGGATTCATCGCCGCCCAGCGCCGGGGCCGTTCGATGCACCATGAGAAAAACCGAGAGATAGCGCGGCGGTCATTGTCGCGGGACTTCATGGAGATGTTCCGCTTGTCCAGGAAGCCTTCAATCGTCTCCGGTCGAACGTCGGCAACGGTCAAGTTGGGAACCGAGTTGACGAATACGTTGACCCGCTGTTTGAGATTCTTCCGGCTCAATTCGCGGAGCGTGCATTTGGTTTCCAACCACGCGGAGAATCCCGCAAAGGCATCATCGAGCCGCGGGGATTCGACGGCGGATTGTTTTCCATGGTGCATCCAGTGTTGCACAGCCAACGGCAGGGACGGCCAATCCTCCCCGGCGAGCTTGATCGACAATTCAGCGGCTTGAAGCTGTTCTTGCGAAAGCCACATGAGAGTCTTGTCGCAGGGCTGACGGTCGCTGGTGGCTTTTTCACGAGTAAGTAACTACTTGGGGATCACATCAGGCAAGTCACCGAGTGCGTAATGAGAAAGCTTAGAGTAGTGCGTGTGCTGGGCAAGCATGACCTGTGAATCGTGCGCTTGGTGGTCCAATGCGCTCGACCGAGCAGCCATGAGTGCCGTTTCCGGCGTCTTTGCAGATTCTCGGCTCGCGGCGGTGCTCAGGGCGGTCTGCTCGATTGTTCGTTCAGCATTCAAGTCTCAGCTTTGAAACCCTCGATTCCTGACTTTGGCGTGGCCCTTCCGGGATGCTCGTACGAGTTGCGACCGGGTGGCTATGCGGTTCTCCGTGACGGCACCGGTCGCATCGCTGTTGTGGTTACGTCCCATGGATGCTTTTTGCCGGGCGGCGGCCAGGAAGCAGGAGAGTCACCGGTGCAGGCGCTGAGGCGGGAAACCATCGAATTGAGATTTCCACTTCGTCTCCAGGGTGATTCACCCAATTGGTGAGGCAGTGTGGTCGCTCTCAAGTCTTCTTTTTGCGTTCTCTGCGGTTAGCCCAACTGCGGTTTCAAGGGTGAATTCTGGTCCGCTCAAAACCGCCAACGGATAAACACCGCGCCAAAGGCGTCCTCTTCCAATTGTCCCTTGAATTCAGGCGTGCGCCAGACGTAGGTGTAGCCGGCTTCCACTCGGCGATAGGCCAATCCGAATCCCATTTTGAAGTCGCCCACCAAAATCTCTTTCGGGATGCTCGGTCCGTCGTGGAACAAGTTTCCGTCAAGGAAAACGTTGTGCGCCACCGTTCGTCCTTCGGCTCCGGCGAAGATATAAACGCTCCAGCGTGAGCGCAGCGTGGTGTTTGTCGGAAGGCCCGATCCGGATGTGCCCAGCGAATCAATCGTCTGCACGCCGAAATCGTCGGCGAGATGGATGCCCATGCGGAAATTTCCGCCGGCGCGGAACGAAGTTTCGACATTTCCCAAACTGAAACCGGCATGAGGCGAGAATTCGCCGGCGAAGTCATCCTGGCGAAAGAGCGGGAATCGAACGGAACGCTGATACTTTATCCGGAGGCCCGGCTCATTCTTGAGCTGATGGTGCCATCCGCGCGGAACGTCGAAAGCACGAACTTCATGCACCCAAATTTGCGCATCCTTGGCGAGCGACCCTGGGCCGACGACGCCGACGTCAAGCTCCAAGTCTTCTTGCGCAGGCTGGTCCCACAGACTCCAACCGCGGCGCTGAAAGATGGCGCCGATGTAAAGCCAGCCCGCGTAAGGGCGATCATGGACTTGCGGCTCGGTTGCACTAATATCGGCCGGTGTATAAATGTTTTGCCCGATGGCATAGCCAAATTTGCCCACCTCGCTCCGGAATCCCCATTCAGGAATTTTCGAATAGACGTTGGTTAGGCCGAACGGAAAGAAGCCGTCGGTGTGCAAGAAAGAGAGCCGAATGCCCTGCGTGTAATGCCGGTCCGTGTTGACGAAAAGATCGTTTTCCTCGATCAGCGTGAACACCGCGCCTTGCCGAACCATTTCTCCGAGCGCGACGACCACACCCAGATCCAAGAGCATCCATGCCAAGGCGAAGGCAGGAATGAGATTCGACTTCATGCGCTGTTGTGTCACTGCACTGCGGAGGCCAGAGCGTGTTGCTCCTTTTCAATGAAGTCAAGTTTGGCGCAGCAATTCTCATTTTGGCCGTAACGCGGACACTCTTGTCCGCAAGACTTCCGAAAATGTGCGGACAGGAGTGTCCGCCTTACGGTCACGAACCGCGCCCGTTGCCAAAATGAGAATTGCTGCTCCAAGCGGTGCTTGCATTCTGGACCGACTCGCTCCATGCTTGGCTGGTCAGTTTTTCGTGGCGAACGATCGACGCGTGGGATTAGGTTGCATGAGTACACCATCGGAATCGGGATCAGAAAAGATCGAACTGGATCTCGACCTTCAGCTTTTGCCGGCGTGGGCGCAGAAGCCGCCCGAACAGAACAAATACGCTAAGTACGAAGGCGAGGACGAAACTCGTCCTTCGCGGCGGGGATTTCGCCCCGATCGGGAACGGAGAGACCAACGGCGGGAACGCCCTCCCTTTCGGAAAGACCGTCCGGATGCGGCCAACCGAACCGAACTGCGATCACCCCAGCCAAGAGGCAGACCCCAGCGAGAGGAGAGACGGGACCGGCCTGCGCCAAAGATCGAAGTCAACATCTCGTTTGTCCCCGAGGAGAAAGGGGTCGAGTCTCTCGCCCGGCAAATCCGCTTGACGGGCCGCGCCTATCCGCTTTTTGATATCGCGACGCTCATCCTGAGGAAGCCGGACCGATACCAGGTCCGGTTCGGGGTGATGAAGACCGAGGACGGCAAGATCGTGCAGCCGCTTTTTGTCTGCGGGCTGGACGACACCCTGTGGCTGTCCGAGCAGGACGCAGTGGATCATGTCTTGGCGAAACATTTCGCGTTGTTCTATCAAGCCGAGCGCGTCGCCACCGAGCCGCCCAAAGGCACTTACACCTTCGTGGCGCAGTGCGGCATCAGCGGAACAATTCTCGGCCCTCCCAATTATCATGACTACCAGAACAAGCTTCGCCGCCTGCATGGCGAACGGTTCGCGCATATGCCGTTCGATGTCTTCAAGTCGCGCATCAAGATTGTCCGTGACGAAGCGACCGTGAAGAAGTGGGTCGAGGAACAGAGCTGGAGAACCGAGTACGTTTGCCTGAATGTCCCCGAGCCGGCCAAGTTGCCCAGCCGCGAAGAGGTGGAAAAGCACTTTCGAGAGGCGCATCTTCCCAATGTGATCAAACCCGTGGAATCACACGAGCTCACCGGCCTGGCGGCGCAGTCTCTGCCGGAGCGGGCGCTACAAAGCTCGGTGCGGCGGGCGCTTGAAGATCAACTGCG
This sequence comes from Verrucomicrobiota bacterium, assembly GCA_016209525.1. Taxonomy (GTDB): domain Bacteria; phylum Verrucomicrobiota; class Verrucomicrobiia; order Limisphaerales; family SIBE01; genus VHCZ01. Next base: position 1,718 of record JACQWK010000368.1, on the reverse strand, counting down.
CTTCCCGCTCCGAGTGGTGAACGTGTTAAGCCAACAATTCGCCGGCCACGGCCTGCAGTTTTTCAAGGTCAACAAAACCGTGACGCATGTGGCCGTCGCGCGGCCCCATTACCTTGATCTCGAAGCCACGCCGGTCTCGGAGACCATTAAGCGGATTGTTGCGTTCATCGATGCGACTTCGAATTGCACTCGACGAAAACTGCTGGAAGCCTTGGCGCCGGGAACACCTATCCAGCCCGGCTCCAACAAAGAGGACTCTGCTCCATCCGCCACCGCGGCTCCGAGCCCTGAGGCCGCAGCGATCGTGAGCGATTTGCATTGGTTGATCCATCAAGGCCATGTGATCGAATTCTCCAATGGTCTCCTCGAGACGGCGAAGAAACCAGCTCCGAGACCGCCCAAGCCCGAACCCTCAATCGCTCCCGCGGCGGAGACGGCCATTCCCGCTCCGCCACCCGGCCAAGCCGAAAGCTCCGAGAGTGCTCCCGTGGAACCGAACGTCGCCGGAGAGGCATCAACCGGCGGATTGGCCGTCAGCGAGCCGTCTGGCGCTGGGGCATCGGATGCAGTTCCTCCCGAACCACCCGGACAAACTGTGCCCGCCGCACAATCAACGCCTGCCGTGCCTGCGGAGCCGATCCAACCCGAGTCCGCGTGATCAACGCGGGCCGTTGTTGTCTCCATGAAATCTCCAAATCTCACGCAACACCCGCCGCGCAGCCCTCGCGTGCGACTGGGCGGTTTTGTGATTCTGCCAAGAATGCTGGACAAAGGCCGGGCGCTGCTGGCGGGAAAGATTGGCGAATACAAATACGCTTGCCCGCTGGATCAGCGGTTCCTTGAATTCGCCGGTCTCGATGGCGAAGCCCTCAAAGCACAGCTCGCCGCCGGGAAGGGCGATCGCGAGATCCTTGAATGGATCACCGCCAATTCGGCCACCAAGCCCAGTCCGACCGCGATTGCGGCTTGGTCGGCGCTCCAGGAACAGCGAGTGCCCCTGGATCCGGATGCGCGCAAGTTCTTCAATGATCTCCATTCCTCGATCGCGCCACAGCGAGCGGATATCGGCACTTGGTTCGATTTGCTGGATCTGGACGACTACGTGAGCTTCGGCGGCGAAGCCTGATCGAATTACAAGGGACTGTGGGATGGACTACACGGAGAAGGTTTGTAGTCCCGACTTTAGGCGGCCCGGACCGGTCAAAACCGGGACTACGAACGCAGGGCTGTCGTCCATCTCACGGTCTCCTCAATAGTGGCCGGCAGTGCGTGGTCCGTCGCGTTACAGGCATTTCAGAATTGCGGCTTCCCCAATTCTCGGCTTGAGTACGAATCATGAGAGCATTTCCTGAGGTACCCCGCAGCGCCTTCACTTTGCTTGAGCTTCTCGTTGTAATCGCGGTTATCACCATCCTCGCAAGCCTCCTCTTGCCTGGATTGGCGCAGGCTAAAGAAAAAGCGCGCCGCATCCAATGCCTGAACAACCTGCGCACGCTCGGTCAGGTCTGCCACCTGTACGCCATGGACCACGAAGATCGGTTGCCGAACCGTTATCCATCCGATGTGACGGTGACTGGAACCGGTCCCATCTGCTACACGTTTGGCGTCCTCGGCCCCGCCTACCTGAGCAGGTCGCTGGCCTTCGAACTTGAGTATTGTCCCTCCAATAAAGACCTCGCCTACCACCAACTGAATATCACGGCGCGCGGCAGCAGCGG
>JACQWK010000365.1 GCA_016209525.1 Verrucomicrobiota bacterium | reverse complement strand
GGGGCGACCTGGACAAAAACAGCGTCCTCTCCCCGGCCCTCTCCTCCTCCGAGGAGGAGAGGGAGTCGGAAGGTCGCTCTCGAGAGACCTCAGGACTTGCAGCGCCGAACCCTATGAGCAAGTCGCCCGCGCCACCCATAAGCGGCAGCCGTACTGAGAAACGCGTTTGCGACCTGTTCGGCATCAAGGCACGGTTTCTTCGTTCCGCCCAGCTTGAGCGCGACTTCGACGACCCCGGCGCGTTTTCCGGCTACGTCGTGACCGATTTCACACGTTCCTGCTTGGAGCGTATGGCAGCCGGCTTGAAGCTGAGTTCAGGCCAACGGGCTTGGCGCACGACCGGCGACTACGGTTCCGGCAAGTCGAGTTTCGCGCTCCTCCTGGCGCATTTGCTCGCTGGTCACGAATCCAGTCTGCCCCCGCAGATTCGCCAAGCGGTTGATCTCTCGCAGTTCGGTGTGGCCTGCCCGCGTTTCGTCCCGGTCCTGGTGACCTGCGCGCGGCAATCGCTGGGATTGGCCATCGTCCGTGGACTCCAAAGGACGCTGAGCCGCCTTTACAAGCGCGGGGCCAAGTCCAGGCTCGCCTTGGAGGTTGGGCAATTGCTCGACAACAACCAGGAGCCGACCGACGACCAGGTGCTGGACCTCATCCTTGAAACAAGCTCCCGCCTTCTCCGCTCCACCCGGCGGTTCTGCCAGTCTTGATTCGCGCCTTCCGGCGTTTCGGCCAAAACGAGCGCTCGCTCTTCAGCTTCTTGCTTTCCAACGAGCCGTTCGGGCTCCAGACCTTTGCCCGGACACCGCTGCGCGAAGCGGAGCTTTATCGTTTGGACCACTTTTACGACTACGTGCGGTCGAACTTCGGCCACCGGCTTGCCGTTCAGAGCTACCGCAGCCATTGGAACCTGATTGATTCGCTGGTCGAAAGCTTCGCGACCGAAGACCCGCTTCAAATCAAAGTGCTCAAGACTGTCGGTATCTTGAACCTCCTGAACGACGGTGACCTGTTGGCCACAGAAGATTCCGTCGTCCGCGCTTTGGGAGGAACGGACCGCGAACAGCACAAGCGAGTGCGCGCGGCGCTGGAAAGCCTCCGCGTCGGCAAGCGAGTCCTCTACGACCGCGGCCGCGCGCGCGGTCTCTGCCTCTGGCCGCACACTTCGGTCGATCTCGAAAAGGCTTACGAAGACGCCCGCCGAACCATCGACACGCCGGGCCGAGTTGCGAATCTGATCAAGGATTACCTCGAAACCCGCCCCATCGTCGCCCGGCGCCATTACATCGAGACGGGAAATCTCCGACACTACGACGTGCGCTACTGCGGCATCGCGGACCTGGCCGGGATGCTGAAAGGAAACACCACGGACGCCGATGGCGTCCTCGTCATTCCGCTGTGCGAGACGGAGCAGGAGCGCGATGCCGCGCTGGAATTCGCGAGATTGCCGGAACTCAAGGAGCGTCCGAACTGGCTGGTGGCCGTGCCGCAGCCGTTGAACAACCTGGCGGGCTTGTTGCAGGAAGTCCTCCGATGGAATTGGATTTCGACGAGCGTGCTAGAGCTGAACGGCGACAGGTACGCCCGGGAAGAAGTCGCGAAACAGAAGGAGGCGGCGCGCGCGCAGTTAGAGAGGCGGATTCAAGCCGTCCTTGGCTTCAAGCAACTGGGCGGGCAAATGTCGCTGGCCTGGTTCCGCCAAAACCAGCCGCTTAAGATTAAGGACGGACGGCACCTGCTCGAACAACTTTCGCGCATCTTCGACGAGACCTATCCTCAGGCGCCGCGCATCCATAACGAACTGGTCAACCGCCGCAACCTCAGTTCCGCCGCAGCCGCGGCGCGAATGCGACTCATTGAACGCATGTTTACGCACGTATGGAACTGAAACGCCGCGCCACGATCATCGCCCCACATCACAAGACCATCATGCGCTCCGAGTTGGCAATTCTCTCCGCGTGCAACAGCAAAAGAGTTCCGCTCGCGGTCAACGACTACGGCGTGCGAAGAGAATGGGTCGGCATTGGCTGGATTGACGTTTGCGAGGCAAGGGGAGACGAAGTGGTGGTTCTCGACAAGGTGTCGAAGATTCGCCTCCGAGGCCGTTTCGCCATCGTGCTTCCTGAGACGAAGCGTTACATTTCCCGTACAAAACGGCAGCTTTGGGAAGTGAAGCAGGAAGCGGAGTTCCGGTTGGAACAGGTACGGAAGACCTCACACGGCAAACGCAGTTTGCGTTCCGCGTACGTTGGTGAAATCGGCAAAGACTTTTGGCCGAATGAATGAGAGCCGCAAACCATCGCGCCCCAATTCTGCCGGGGCTTGCTCGGCACCGGCGGTGTGTTGGAAATAGGCTCTGGAAAAGCGATGGCTCAGGCTGACACAACGAATCAGACCCTTCCTCTCGCGGGCGTTGCGTTGCGCTACCCGGAGAAGACCTTCTACCTCGGACGGGTTTTCAAGGACACGACGAACTCCTACAAGCTGGTTTGGTTTCTCGCGATCCTGTCTCTGCTCAAGCGCAACAATGTCCAGTCGCTCCGGTTGGCGGATATCTTTACGGAGATGGCTATTGCCGCTTGGCATCCAGTGTGTCTCTACCGACTTTCTCTCGGAGTGCAGGACCAGCTCCAACACGTGATTCTGGAAATTCAGCAGTCGTCCAGGTTGGCTCCGAACGCGGCCCCGGAGGCTATCCGGAAGTTTGTCGAAGGCTCTGTCGCAGCGCATGCTAAGCTGGATTTCAAGCGATTCGTCCCGACACGCTTCGTGGCGCCCTGGTTCGAGGATGAACTTCGGGGCATGAAGGACTCGCTGAAGGACAACAAGATCAAGGCGCTGACCAACGAGAGCCAGGCCTCCCCGTTCGCCTGCCCCTACTACTTTGAGGGCAGGGGCGCTCGCGAAGCCATTCGCTTGAATGAGTCTTGGCGAATGTTTCTCTTGGAGAATCTGGGCATTATCCAATCCTTTACCGAGCATCATCTCGCACTTTACTTGCAGGCGCGCAACCCGAACGTCCCGGGCGTAGTGAACAAGCTCCGCGCACCGACTGGACGGCAGCTCACGGCCGCCCGCGATTTCTGGCGTCTCGTGAGAACCGATTTCGACAGGGGCGGCAGATCAGCCGAGTTCCGCGACATCTACTCGGAGCGCCAGCTTGGCGACAACTTCACCATCGATCACTTCCTGCCGTGGAGCTTCGTTGTCCACGATCTGCACTGGAATCTGACGCCGGTCGAACCCGCGACAAATTCGAGCAAGAGCGACAGTCTGCCCGACTTGGACGTCTATCTGCCGCGCCTCGCCAAGTTGCACTTTGGGGCGATCAAAGCGGCGAAAAAGCATCCGAAGTTGAAGTTGCTGGAACACTACACTGACTGCTTCAAGCAGGATCCCGATAGATTGGTGGCGCTTGGCGAGCCAGGATTGCTGGCAAAGTACCGCGAGATCATGGTGCCCCAGGCCCAGATCGCCATAAACCTGGGTTTTCAGCCTGGCTGGAAGCAGAGTTCATTCCGGGCAGAACCACAACTCGTGACAGACATCAAGCCCTCGGTTATTCCAGTCGGCCCTGAGCCGGCAGAGCAAATCTCAATGGAAAGCGTGATTGTGCCGTTCCCGCAAGTCGGAGAGCGGGAGTCCAGTCCGGATTACCTGCCGTACTATTCACTGAAGGTGGCGGCTGGGGCATTTATCGCGGGTGATGCTCCACAGCCCGAAGGCTGGGTGAATGTCGCCAGACTGGGATTCAAGAAACGTACTGCCAAAGGAATGTTCGTCTCAAGGGTTGTGGGGAAATCCATGGAGCCCACTATCCTTGACGGAGCACTATGTGTCTTTCGCAGTCCTGTCGAAGGTAGCCGGCAGGGACGCATCGTTTTGGTCCAAAGGCGAGAGATTTCCGATCCGGAAACAGGGGGCAATTTCACCGTCAAACGATATCGTAGCACAAAAACGCATGATGAAACCGGATGGAGGCATGAACTCATTGAATTGATTCCCGACAATCCTGACAGGAGAAAATACCCCGTGATGAGATTCACGCCGAAAGACGAGGGGGACCTGCGTGTAATTGCCGAGTTTGTCGTGATGCTTGATTGGGGAAGTGCGACTGAAAACGCTGCAGGAATCGAATGATTGACAAAGCTGGGCGCTGACGAACTGACACCGATGCAAGACTTTGGCCCCATTGAACGCGACCGAATTCTCGCCGAGGACGACCTGTTCATTGTAGCCCGGGATAATTATCCAGTCTCTCCTGGTCACAGCCTCGTTATCGTGAAGAGAGTCGTCGCGCGATTCACTGGGCTCACCGCCGAGGAAAAGGCGCGTCTGATGACTTGGATTGACTGGTGCATCTCTCACTTTGAATGCACGCTTAAGCCGAAACCCGACGGCTTCAACGTCGGATGGAACGACGGGCCAGCAGCGGGCCAGACCATTGCCCAGCTTCACGTTCACGTCATCCCGCGTTACCTCGGTGACGTTCCCGATCCCCGCGGTGGAGTGCGCTGGGTGCTTCCCGCCAAAGCCCGCTACTGGGCAGCCCAAGCGGCGGATTCGCTCGGTCTCTCAACCGGCGCCAATCCACCGACAATCCCTGCACCAAATTTATGAAGCCCAAAACGGAAAAGCTGGACGTTGGGGCCTGTGCCCAGATGTTCAATTGGCACAAGCTCAGAGCCGAATCTCTTGAATACAAGCTGCAGATAAGATTGAGCAAGCATAGGCCGCGCAAATCTGACGATCGGCAATTGCGGGAAGAATACGAGATGCACAGGCGATTCGAGCGTGAGCTTGAAGAGCTTTTCTCGTATTCGGTGCGCGGCGAGGCGCCCCGCTTTGGCTAATCAGCGGTTGGGCAAATTCACACTGTTGCACGGGCTTTTCAAACCACGAGAGTTTGGAAACATCCGCGAAAAAATCCCAAAGGGATTTCGCCTTAAAGCCCAGGGTTGCGAGGCACGAGCTACCCTGGGTAAATAGGCGGCGAACGCCACAACCCCAACGGGGTTGCGTCCTAAAATGAAAGGATACCTATGCCCCAATCC
>JACQWK010000373.1 GCA_016209525.1 Verrucomicrobiota bacterium | reverse complement strand
TGTTGGCGCAGCCAATCGAGGGAAGAGAATGGATGATTGGATTGGTGGATAGTTGGATTGTTTGTGGGAGAGAATTCCCCGAAGGATTCGCGCTTTGAACCCCTGAACGGCCCCCTCTCCCTGTCCCTCTCCCCCTCCGAGGGGGAGAGGGAATTCACCAACAACAATCCGGTTATCCATCCATCCAATCATCCATGCTCTTCCCTCGATTGGCTGCGCCAACAAGCTTTGGAATCGTTCCAAGGCAACCACGCCGATCAGGCCTTGGCGCGCTTTCGCGAGTTCAACGCGCGCGCCTCGGCGATGTTGGAGGAGTCATTTCAAGCCGCGCTGACTGAGTTTCAACAGGCCAAGAATTCCTGGGCGGGATTCTTCCCGGACATCGGCCCGCCCGATTTGAGTTTTCTGGCGGATCCGGAAGGGTTGCACGATCGGGCCAGCCGCGCTCAGAAGGCGCAGCAATACGGATTAGCCATTGCCAGCCTGGTCGAAGCCGCGTCGGTTTTCCGGAGTTGGACGAGTGACCTGGAAGCGCTGAATCGCCGCGTGGACCCGGTCTGGAACGCCTTGGCGCATGGCAAGATTGAGAACGATCTGGGCATGCGATTTGCCCGAGTCGGGGGGCTTTACTGGAGTATTTGGGAAACCCGCGTCATGGATTTCGCCCGGTTCGTTCAGGAGGAAGGCCGAGGCTACCGGAGCGCGGGAGAATTTTGGAAAAACCCCGGTTACACGCAGAGCCCCGTCGATCCAGTGGTGGGCATCGACCGGGCCACCGCCGAGGTATTTGCGATCTGGCTGAATAGCCGGTGGAAAAACCTCCGCAGACCGCAAACCCAACTGCCGACATTGGGCCACTGGAAAGCCGTGGCGGAAACAGCCGGAAAGAACCAGTCACTCAGGATCGGCATTTTCCCGCAACCCGAGGAATGGCAGAGCGATCATTACCGAGACAAGTACCGGGAAGCGCGATTCGACGCGCGCCGCTTCGTGAAGCCGGTGGCTATGGGGGAACCCAACTCGTTCGGCATTTACGATCTGGACGGCAATGTTTGGGAATGGTCCCAGGACTTTTACGACCATCCCGCTACTCCCGGCCCGACTCCGACCACCTGGATGCTGCACGGCGGCGGACGCTTCGGCGAAGTTTCCTATCATGCCTTCGAACTCCCCGAACCGAACATGCGATTCATCGGCCAAAAAGAGGCCATCGGCTTCCGCGTCGTGATGCAATCTGAGCCGTAGTGCCTGGGGTTACGGTTCAAGATTAGTGCGCGGCGTTTTCCAGCCGTTGCTCGCGGCAGGTGTGCGAATAACTGGCGGGGAGATCGAGCGGCAAGGCCCTTTCGCCGCATAACCACAGAGGGACTATAGGAAGATCCTCTCCCAGCCCCAGCCTTTGATACCAAATTTCCAGAGAGCCGTCGGTCTGGTCGCCGACCGGGCGGTACGCCACGGCATAGATCGCGTCTGCCGACTTTGTGTCCGCTTGGCCGAGACTTTCCAACAGTTCCGCGTGCAAATTCGCCGGACGGCTGCTGACGATATCGACGCCCACCATCCCAATGTTTTCCTGCAGATAGGCGCGGATTTTCGAAGCGAACGCACTGCGCGTTTGGACGCGGTCTTTGTTCGCAGGACTGACCAGTTGGATGGCGTCGGCCAGCACCGGTCCACCTTCGGCTTGATACACCAGAATCTCGGTCCGGTCGGTCAGCATGGGCAACGGCACCGTCTGCGTCGGAGCTGGCGGCTGCCATTGCGGACTGAACGGCGTCTCATGAGCCGCCACTGGGCTCCAAGCCGCCACGTCAATTTCGATTCCGAACTGAATATTGGGCTCGGCAAACCAGCCTTCGGGCAGAATCTGGTTCAACCCGGCAGCGATGTAGGTTGCCCAGGCGTTGTGGAAGGCGTGCCAATGCCGCACCTGACTGAGCGGGGGATGAAAATGATCGAGCAACCTCATACGACCGACGGAAGCTACCTCCCGCACACATCCGGCGCAATCCCATTTCCCATAACGACAACTCCCGGGGCACATCTCCGAATGAGGGCGGACCAAACTTCACCCTCTCTTCCATCGGATGGAGGAGAGGGACGGGGAGAGGAGGTCGGATTGCTGGGATTTCCCCTCTCCTCGGTCCTCTCCCCGCTCGTTCCTCGCAGGGAGAGGAAGAAGAACTCCGCATCGTGCCTGTCCTCATTCGGAGATGCGCCCCAACGCCCGGATCGACTGGAGTTCCACCGCCGAACTCAATCGTTGTTGACGGTTCACACCAACCGATTCAGGTGCTCGAGGCTCTTGGCCGCTTGGTCGGGCGTGCCGCATTCCACAGAAAACACAATGTCGCGCGGGTAATTCTTATGAACGATCTCGACGATCCTCGCCCAATCGAGCACGCCTTCGCCACAGGCGCAACCCACCGGGGTTCCCGTGACTTTGCCGCGTTCGGCATGGGAGTGAGTGGATGAAATGTCTTTGGCGTGGAGATGAACCAACCGGCCGGCGACCCGCTCCAACCAGGCATAGACATCATGGCCGCAAAGGTAGGCGTTCCCGGTGTCGAAGTTGATGCCGATGGCCTGTGATCTGACGAGATTGTAGATGCGGTCCAAGCCATCGGGAGTGCGCGAGTATTGCGCGTGGGGTTCGAGGCCGATCTTGACGCCGCGCCGTTCCGCGACGAAGGCCGCTTCCTGCAAGGTATATTTGATAAGGACGAAATCCTCCTCCTCGGTCGTCCATTTCGCTTTGATGCCTTCGTCCGTGTTAATCACCGGCACGCCGATCTCAGCCGCTACGCGGATGGCAAGTTTGATGTACTCTCCATGGACGTCGGGCCGGCCGAGCGGGCCGTGCGACTGGAGTCCGGAGATTTTCAACCCCGCTTTGTCGCAGGCATCTCGAATCCGCCAAGGATCATCGAACATGGAAACGGTGTGGAAGTAACCGGCCTCGCTCATCAATTCGCGGCCGAAATGGACCATCGGCTCGAAGTATTTGAAGCCCATCTCGGCCGATTTCGCGACGGCCCACTCGAAGGGTTTATCCGAACTGCGCGAGAATTCCGCATTGAGACCGACATGGATTTTGCCCATAGGTATCCTCTCATGGTTGACGGACCGGTTTCACAGCAGTTCTCATTTTGGCAACGGGCGCGGTTCATGACCGTAAGGCGGACACTCCTGTCCGCATACCTTCGGAGTGTTTGCGGACAGGAGTGTCCGCGTTACGGCCAAAATGAGCATTGCTGTCGTTTCCCGGCCAAGCCTTGTCATACGACAAACCGTATTGCTGAACAGACGATTCTATCCTCTCCGCCGGGATTTCGGTAGCTCTCCCTCTTTTGGCAAAAGTTATTCCTTTATAGGCTAAGTGAAGCTGACAAGTTCGCTTGGGCGGACTTTGGGAGCATAAGCCGTAGCCGCCGACGTGAGGAGGCGGTCGTCAATTTAGGATTTGCGATTTGCGATTTTGGATTGGGAAGGGGTCGTCTCGTCACCTCGGCTGGGTACGTGGCGACGGTTCACGGAAAGTCTCCAAGCACTTCGTGCGCGCATTGGGACCTTGAACCGTCGGGCACTGGACGTAGCGCAGATTTGGAATCTGCCGTATCGCAGAATTGCATTCTGCGGCGCGTCGGCCAAGTCCAAGGCGCCGGAGTTTTCCGCCGCCCTGCCGATTGCATATCG
>JACQWK010000388.1 GCA_016209525.1 Verrucomicrobiota bacterium | reverse complement strand
GGGAACAACACGCCCGTCTCATTGTTCGCCCACATCAGCGACACGACGGCGGTTTCATCCGTGATCGCATTTTCCAGGTCCGCCAGCTTCAGCATGCCGTCCCTGTCCACCGGCAGATACGTGACACGGTAGCCCCTCACCCCGTCCCTCTCCCCATCCGATGGGGAGAGGGTGTCCGCAGGGCGGGTGAGGGGAATGTTCGGTGGCCCTTGTGCCTCTTCGTGCCTTTTTGTGGCTGATCCGTGTGATCCGTGTAATCCGTGGTGTCCCTCCAGCGCCATGCAATAATTCAGCACCGACGAATGTTCCACCGCCGACGTGACGATGTGGCGTTTGCCGGGATTGGCCTTGAGCGCCGCATGAATCGCCGCATTGTTGCTCTCGGTCGCGCACGACGTGAAAATGATTTCCCGCCCGCTCGCGCCCATCAACTCCGCCACTTGTTCCCGCGCCGTTCCGATTACAGCTTTTAGCTTCGCCCCAAACTTGTAGGCGCTGGACGGATTGCCCCACTGTTCCGTGAAGTACGGCCGCATCGCCTCAATAACCTCGGGAAGGACTGCTGTCGTGGCGTTGTGGTCCAGATAGATCATGAGTGCCCCTTTTCCAGCGGCAAATCAAAATGGTGCGCTCGTGCGTAGTGCTCTTGAACGACGAATCGGCCGACTGCTGTTGTCATGCTCCATTGATGGCAGGCGTCGCCGGGCGCGTAAAGCCAACTCGGTGCACAAAACTCAACCGGGCGAGAAGGTCCCGCCCGTTCCGCGCCCCTCGGAACACGAGTTAAGGATTGAGAGATGATGATTGAAAGGAAATCGACACCTCACCCCGGCGCTCTCCCCGGTCGAGGCGGAGAGCGTGGAAATCAGCGGCTCGCACACCGTTCCGCCGCACTACTCCAGCGTCCGCACGCAACAGACTTCGTCTTCGCGCAGCGGTTCGAGCACTGATTCCGGGACGGTGATGACGGCGATCGTATCCCCCAGTGCCCTGCCCGACGGCCGGCACGCACTGCTTTCCACACGTGGCGGAGACACCGTGCCGCGCCGATGCTTGCGCCGGCCGAGGAATCGCGTTATGAGACAGGCGTGAGCTACAAAGGAATAGTCAAGAACGGTGTCGTCGTCCTGCCGCCCGAGGCGAAGTTGCCGGAGGGCGCCCAAGTTGAAGTGGTCGCCGCGGAAACGCGGTCGGAGGATGATCCATTTGTCGCGGCGGTGCTGAAAGTGGCTAAACCGCGACCGCACTGGACCAAAGATTACATTCGCAACCTGGATCACCATCTTTACGGCGTTCCCAAACGATCGTGAACGCCGTCTTCGCTGACACGTTTTTCTACCTAGCGCTCTTGGATGCGCGTGACCCCGTGCACGACCGCGCTCATTCGCGGCAGTTTTGAGAACTGTTTCAGTCCGCGAACCCAGAGCGGTATCTTGGCTACTGAGCGGCGATTTGACGGCTTCCTTGGCACCAGTTCTCTTGATCTTCATTTCCGAGAAAATCTCTGCATTATCCAACTCCTCGTCGGTGGAGTTTACTCGGCCGCCGGTCAGAAGCAGTTCACCAGTGTCGAGCGGAGTCACAGTGAAGCCTGATCTTCTCGGTTCGACTATGAGTTGATCCGCCACCGTGAACTGTCTTTCTTGAGGGCAATAAACCTCAATAATCCGAACATCGTCATAACCGCCGATGATTGCTACACGACCGCTTGGCAATCCGGCCGCTTGCGGTTCGTACCGCGAGACGGCCATCGGCCCGACCGGCAAAAAGATGCGCGTCGTTGAGTCGAAGACCTCCGCGCTACTGAGCGCACTGTCGAGTTGCTGCGCACAATACCCGCCCGCCAGAAGGATCTCTCCATTCGACAAGTTTGCGGAACAATGCATGCACCGCGGTTGATTCATAGTGCCGGGAAGGAGTTTTGAGGAACCGGTCTTGAGGTTGAAAATCTCCGCCGTGTTAAAGCTCGTCTCGGAATCAGCACTGGCTCCTCCTGCGATCAATACTTCGTTCTCGTTGATCAAATTGGCCGTATGCCTGGCCCTGGGCTGAGCAAGTTTTCCCACCGCCTCAAAACGTTGTGTCCGAGGATCGAAAATGGCGCAATCGCGGATCGGTCTGAAACGATCATCAAAGCCACCGCAAAGAAACACTGTCCCATTGGGCAAAGTCAACATAACCGGCCAACGAACACCCTTGCCTGTGAACGTACGCTCAATTCTCGTGAACTGCCGCGCCACCGGATCGAATACCGATTCGTTCCGTCCGTCCACGAGCAGAACTCTCCCATTGGAGAGGGAAATACCATTGAGATCGCCAAACCAGTGCTTGCACGACAATCCCTCGAATGCCTCCGCCGCAACGTGAAAGAGTTCGACGTCCGATTTGGCAAACCCAGCAAAGATGAAGACCTGTCCATTTTCCAGCTTCGCGGCAACATGGCGCTGCCTGGCGGTACCCATCGACTGTTTCGTTTTTCTCACTGAATATTCGTAGGCGTCGTTTCCCTTCGCCACCGGACCATCGAGAGCGAGCACATTGGCCGTGACCAGGCGAAGTCGCGCTCAATCGGCGCGAGCAGTCGATTCTGGCGAGAATCTCGAACTGCTGCCGTCAACATCCCCTGCATCCAATCCGCTTCCTATCCTGAATCCGGAAGATCTCTCTCCGCCTTGGCTTGAGTGACGACAACATCGAGTACCGCAGGCTGTCCCTCGCCTATTAGAGACTTGTGGTTCGCCGAGACCTTCGCAAGCCACGACAATTCCATTCGTTGAGGCGCGGTTTCGATGCGCCGTAGGGCATGGCCGCGAACCATGATCTCGTGAGAGGCGAAGACTAAGCGAAGATGCTGCTCGTTCTTCTCGGTGGTAAGTTCCGCGAACGCGAATTGATCGTACGGCAGCAGCAGCGACTGCTCCGGCGAGATTTCAATGCGAAGGGCTCGGGCCTGCGGGTCGCTGGCCCAACATTCGGGTGATTTTGTGTTCATGTCTTTGCGTGAGTTGATTGTGATGATGGCGGCGCGCCGACTTCAAACGGAAGAAGGTGCCGGCAACACGACGACCGAAACGAAGCAAATAACCGTGCAGTCGATCCCAAAGCAGACGCCGCGTTCGAGGCACGCAGGCCGGCGCGAATTCCAGAGCTAAGGGTCGATGACCCGAACGCAGAACATTCTCACGGAGCTGTTCTTTGTCCGGCGTGAAAATACGGATGCCACGCCGCCCACGCGAAATCGTGACGTACCATTGTTGGGCGTTCGTGGCCACCTTGACCGTCGAGTCCGAGAATACGACGTAATCCACAGTCTTGCCTTGTGAGCCGTAAGACGTGACGGCATAGCCGGGCAGAAACTCGCGGAAGGACTTATCCAAAAGGCGACCATCGGTCAGCTCGATTTCCCCGTCCGCACGAACGGATTTCACCGTGACCAGTTCGCCGTTTGTGACGCGCCCGCCGGAAGCGAGTTTCCGGTTCGCCTTGAGGTGCAACCGGTCGCCGGTCGCTACTGATAGTTGGCGTGTTTGGCAAACAGAAATGCGGTCGAGGACTTTGTTTGAGACGGTGACGAACTTTCCGTCGATCTCGACCAGGACGCCTGCCTTCACGATGCCCGTCAGCTTACCTTGCGCGCCCGGTTCGGCGTCGCGGACTTTCTGATTGAAGACAACAATTGCCTCTGGCGGATAGAAACGCTCATCGCGCTTTTGTGCATTTGTCAGGTCGAGCCGGTCTAGCACCTGAACCCTAATGTCGTTCGGGCCGAGCAGTCCCTTGGATTTCAGGGCCTCACGCACGCGCGAGTTGACGCGATGAACCTCGGCCCACGTCTGTGAAACGACCACTGCGGAGGCGTTTTGTTCGGCGAGCCGGAGATATTCGTCGGCGAGTTTGTCGGCTTGATCGCCCAAGCCGCAAGCCACCACGGCGCCCATCCACTCGAGGCGTTCAAACGACTCGATCATCTTCCCAGCCGCAGCCGCTTCGACCGCTTTCCGATATTGTCGAATTCGCTTGCGTTCACCGTCGTCCCGACCCAGAGCCGGATCTTGGCGATGAATCTTTCGCAACTCGACCGGCTTGAGGCCCGAGTGACGCTCAATCGCCAGCAGCGCATCCGAAGCCTCAACGGCGCCGTGTTGCCGAGTGTCACCGGAGAAAATCAGCCGCGCATTCCGCTCGCGGACCAGCCGAATCAATCCGAGCATTTGGCGTCCGCCGATCTGGCCCGCCTCATCCACGACCACAACCGCGCGTTCGGCCAG
>JACQWK010000025.1 GCA_016209525.1 Verrucomicrobiota bacterium | reverse complement strand
CATCTCGATCATGGCCTGCAGGAATGCTTCGAGACCGCCGCTGGCGTGGGCCTGGCCGGTATGAGAGCGGATCGCGACGAGAAGCGCCGAGGCGTGTCCTGGTGGTGGGTGATTCCAGCCCTGGTCCTGGCCGGATTTCTCATGGTGAAAGCGCCGATGCTCCTGGCCAAGATCCTGTCTGGTGCGACGATGGGAGCCGCCAAGATGGCAGCGGAGTCGTACAAGTTGGGCAACGTGATCACCAACCAAACCGGTGAAACGTCAGGCCTTTTCGCAACCGCGAAAGCGGAGACGCCAAAGACCAGTTCGCACCCTCGCGCTTTTACATTGCACGCCCCGGCACTCCGGCAGGACCCCAAACCAAAAACCAATGAAGTCTATCTCACTGGAATTTCGACCCTGGGCGGACGGGTCGTTGTTTACCTCTCAAATGGCGAATTCTACACTTCCGACGACAGGGAACTTCAGTTCGTCTCGAAGCGAATCGCTATCATCAACGGAAACAGGTTCGCTTTCGCGCCACCCGTGTCGTCAAATCAGCCAAACCCTCCGCAGCGGAGCCAACCTGCTTTCGGCTTTTAAAAATGGTTGAAAGGGTCTAGCTTGCCGGCATGAAAACAACGCAAGTTCCGGTGAGCAAATTCAAAGCGGAGTGCCAGAAAATCTTGCGCGACGTGGCTAAGCGGGGAAAGCAAGTTGAAGTGACCGATCACGGCAAAATCGTCGCGGTCGTGACGGCGCCAAGTCAGGCTAAACCGTCAATGAAAGAGTTCATCGGCAGCTTGAAAGGCACGGTCATTTATCGCCCAGGCTGGGATGCGCCGCTCGGGGCTGAAGATTGGGAAGCATGCCGATGACGTATCTGCTCGACACAAGTACTTGGCTTTGGTTGGTCGAATCGCCTGGGAAACTTTCCTCGAAGGTGGCGGACATTACGTCGAAGATTGAACATGCGCCGTTCGGGCTGTCCGTCATGAGCGTTTGGGAAGTGGCCAAAAAGGTTTCTTTGGGCAAACTCACTGTCTCTCTTGCCATTCGTGACTGGATGGCCAAAGCGTTACGTGAGCCGTTCGTCGAGGTGGTTCCGTTGTCCGTCGAAATTGTCCTGGACGGGAATCAGCTCCCCGGTGTCTTTCATAACGACCCAGCAGATCAACTCATCGTGGCGACCGCGCGGACGCTCAATCTCACGCTGCTGACGAAAGACGATTCCATTCTGAAGTACCCTCACGTTCTCGCGATTTGGTGAGGTGGCGGCGACAGCGGGGAAGTCGAATTGTCGCCCTAACGTCGTTGCGACAGTTCACGGGCAAACATGGCACTTCTCTGAGAATTCCCCCCGAACGCGTTCGTAATCGGCCTCCTGCAATCAGGGGACCCCGCTTCGCTGCACCGATCCATCACTTCTCCTCTTTAAGCACTCGATTCCACGGGCACTTCAAAGCCCGCTGAAAACGAAAGACCGTTGTGATGAGGATATTCACGCTGCCAGCCTCGATCTTTTGAACCGTTCTGACGTTGAGATCGACGAGTTCGGCCAGTTTTTCCTGGGTAAGACTTTTCGCCACACGTTCGCGACGAATATTCGCTCCAAAGCGCTTCAATTCGATCCGTTCTTCTTGGCTTAGGGGCACGCCCCATTAGGCCGTTATTTTCTCTTGAACTTGAACGGCACAACAGGGCGTGATTTAGGGATTTACAGCCTGTCTTCGGCAAGTATGCTCCGTAGTCGAATCCAATGAAGGCACCTGAAAGCAATTCTTCTTCAGAACTCAAGCAGTACTATCGACCAGTCTGCGCCATTTTCCGTTGGGTGGAACGGACGGGTTTGGCGATAAGCCAGGGCGTGGTTTGTGGCAAATGCGCATCAATCGAGACCTAAAACTGTTATGGGGTACTTTTCGGTAAGAGCAGTTCGTAGAGACGGCGACCCCGCCGCCGATGTTGGCGTAATGATTGAATATGGGTCGTTTCACGGTTGCGATGAAAAGCGGACTGATGGCGACGGTTGGGCAGAGTTCCACAACTCAGGAGACAAACCGGGCAGAATTTGGGTCCATGGCCATGACATGGGATCACACTCATTGAGTGACGGAAAGAATTATTCCTTCACGATTTAGGGCAACCGAACGATTCGGTCAGAATCACTCTTGCAGCATATTTCTGACGTCCGTTCGCTGGTCAAAACGATCACTGCCGAGTTATGAATGACGACGACGATGATTGGCCGTTTGCAGACGCAAAGGACACCCGAGTACTCGCGATGCCTCAAGTGGCAAACGGTGGTGGAGCCGTCGCACACGTCGTTCGTGGGGAACATGCGTGGCTCGTTTGCAGTTGGGAGGGACGAAGCGGTGCAGACCTAGTACCCTTGACACTGGCTAAGATGGTGGAAATCGATCCAACATTCACCCAGTTCGCAGATTTGCCTTGTGGCTGGGATGCGACATGCATCAACGGGGAATGGATTCGCGGCGAACACAAGTCGTCGAAAGCATCTTCTCGCGAGACGCCTGTCGCAAGCGCACCTACAAAGTCTTTGGCGCAGATCATCTCGGAGCTGCGTCCCAATGTTGCTGCAGCGTTGGCATGTCTGCTTCCCCCGATTAGCAGTGCGATCTTTCTGGTGAAAGACAAGGAGCGTCCTTTTGTCCGGTTTTGGGCCATGCAATCTTTCTGCCTCGGAACCGCTTATCTCGCCTTGCTCCTACTCGGATCGCTGGCAAGGGCGGGTCTTTTTCAGATTCCCTACGTTGGTCACTTTTTCGCCGGTCTAATTTATTTCCTTTTGGTTCTCGTCTCATTGGCTTTCTTTGCGATCTACTGTGTCTGCCTTTTCAAATCTTTTTCTGGCCAAGAGTGGGAAATACCTCGTCTTGGCAAGGGAGCTCGACGGTTGCTTGCGCTGCCAGAATTAGTTCGTGCCGCACGCCGAGCCGCAGAATGTCCGCCGCCGACAGTTCCACCAGAACCAGCATCGGTGATACAGCCGCCAGCAAGCGTTGCACGGTCAACGCCTCCACCCACACCGCCTTCAATTTCAACAACGGCACTTTCGTCACCGCCGAATCCACCAGCGATAACGCAATCGCCGTTGAGTGCGCCTCCGCCTCCGCCGTCGCCTGAATCGACCCCACAAAATTACGAGGAAAACAGCCTGCGAATGATTGAAGGGAAAAGTGGAAACGGTTCTGCAAAATCAGGACAGGGTCTCCCTACGGTTGATCCGCGATTCCCTTTGCATCCCAAAGGAAGTTCGCACCTCCGGGCTCCTTCCTGGTTTGGATCGCTCGGCCCGATTACTTTCGTCAATGCACTGGCGGACCAAGCGAAGAGGATCGACATCGACTCCATACGGAAGAGTGCAGACGCGGGAGACGTTATAGCTCAAGCCGCCCTCGGTGCGGCGTGTTACTGCGGCGTCGGTACTCCGAAAGATTTGGCCGAGGCATTAAAGTGGTTTAAGATGGCTGCGGAGCAAGGCAATGCCACTGCCGAAGCCTTTCTGGGCTGGGCGTACGCCACCGGTCAGGGCGTAGCAAGGGACGCGTTCGAAGCGATGAAGTGGTATCGCAAGGCTGCGGAGCAAGGCGTGGCCTTCGCTCAATTCAAACTCGGCTATGCGTATTCCTCAGGTGAAGACCTGCCGCAGGATGCAGTCGAGGCCGTGAAGTGGCTTCGCGAGGGAGCAGAGCAAGGCCATGACCGATCTCAGACTCTTCTCGGATTGGCGTATGCCACAGGCAAAGGCGTGTCGAAAGATCCTGTCGAAGCCGTGAAGTGGTGGCGCAAGGCCGCACAGCAGAATGAATGCCTTGCCCAGTTCCATCTCGGTGTGGCATGTCTCGATGGTGTGGTAGTGCCACAAAACGCGAAAGAGGCTGTCACATGGTGGCGCAAAGCTGCGGAACAAGGCGTGGCCGAAGCCCAGGCCAATCTTGGCGTGGCCTATTCCAAGGGCGACGGAGTAACAAGGGACCCAGTCGAAGCCGTGGACTGGTATCGCAAAGCTGCGGAGCAAGGGAATGCCGATGCGCAATCCAGCCTCGCCTCTGCATGTCTCGAAGGCGAAGGCACACAGAGAGATCCGAACGAGGCGGTAACATGGTGGCGCAAGGCTGCAGAGCAAGGGCATGTTGACGCTCAATACAATCTTGGCTTGGTCTATAGCGATGGCGATGCCGTGCCAAGGGACGCCGTCGAATCTACAAAATGGTTCCGCAAGGCTGCAGAAGCAGGTCTCGCCGATGCTCAATTCAATCTTGGTTTAGCCTATGCCAAAGGCGACGGTGTAGGCAGAGACGCGGTTGAATCCGCAAAGTGGTATCGCAAGGCGGCGGAGCAAGGTGATGCTGGCGCCCAGCACAACCTCGGGCTGATGTACGCCGATGGTACCGGCGTGCCGCAGGATCTGAAGGAGGCGGTCAAGTGGTGGCGCAAGGCCGCAGAGCAAGGCCATGACGACGCCCAATTCAATCTCGGTGAGTTGTATGACAAGAGCGCTGGCGTGCCGAAGGACGCAGTCGAATCCGCGAAGTGGTATCGCAAGGCCGCGGAGCAAGGTCACGCTCGCGCCCAATACAACCTTGGCGTGGATTATTCCACTGGTGAAGGTGTGCCTAAGAATGATGCGGAAGCAGTGAGATGGTATCGGAAAGCTGCGGAGCAAGGCCATTTTGGTGCTCAGTACTATCTTGGGGCGGCATACGACCGAGGCATTGGTGTGCCCAAAGACGCGGGTGAAGCGGGGAAATGGTTTCTAAAGGCTGCAAACCAAGGCGACCCTCGAGCGGCACACGATTTGGCTGCGCTCTGTGTGGATAAACGCGACTTTACTGGTGCTGTCAGATGGTGGCGCATTGCAGCAGCGAAGGGCCATGCGAGCTCCCAATTCAACCTCGCTGTGGCGTATCACAATGGGAACGGGGTGCGCCCAGACGCGGCTGAGTCCCGCAAGTGGATGAGTTTGGCCGCCAGCCAAGGACACAATGAGGCGATTCGGTTGCTCAGATCGGGGAGGATTTGATAGTTCATCGCATGATGAGCCAATTCGACGAAGCGCTAATGGCCTCGGAACACGCCGCGCAACTTCATCGATCATCTGGGGATCAACTTGGTGGAGCCGAAGCCCTGGAGGAGATGATTAAACTCCTATGGAAGACCCCCCAACGCACCGATAGCTTACTCGCACGTTGCCGCGAAATCTACCGAAGCCCAGGAATGCTCCACTACCGGCAGCAAGCAAATGAACTGGAGCAGTGGTTGGCAGTGAGGAAACGGGGCTGAACGCAGGGCACACATTCCGTCAGGGATCATTGGTGTCATTAACTGATTCTGAATGCCCATCATTGACCAAGTTAAAGTACGGCCAAATCGACCGAAGGAGTTCAAGACGGAACCCCTTCGAATCTGTCCACGTTACGGAACCTCTGTGCATCGACTTCTCCTCCTTCAGCGCTTGAGCAGCAGCGAGATCGAACCGGCTCGACTCCGCTTCTTCGATGCGCCTCACGCTCCTGCGAGGTTTATCCTCGCCCCTCACCTTGAAAAGTAAAATCCTAACAGTCAACATGAGAATAAGCCCATGAAACACCGCACCTGCCTATTGGCCCGGACAATCATAGGGCTTGCGCTGACAGCCATCCAAAGCCTCTCCCAATCGATATACACGCCTTATTCCTTCACCACCTTAGCGGGTGTGGCGAGCATTGGCAGCGCGGATGGAACGAGCAGCGCCGCGAAGTTTAACAAGCCGTCTGGCGTGGCGGTGGATAGTTCGGGCAACGTCTATGTGGCGGACTTAGTCAACAACACTATCCGGAAAGTGACCTCGGCGGGAGTGGTGACGACGCTGGCCGGACTGGCGAGCAGTTATGCCACCTTCGCGGATGGGACGGGGAGCGCCGCGCGGTTTGCTTATCCTTCCGCCGTGGCGGTGGACGACGCGGGCAACGTCTATGTGGCAGAGATAGGCGGCAACACGATTCGGAAAGTAACGCCGGCGGGAGTGGTGGCGACGCTGGCCGGATCGTTTCAGACTGTCGGTTTTACTCCTGAGGGTGGCAGCGGGGACGGGACGGGGAGCGCCGCGCGGTTTGATTCACCTCACGGCGTGGCGGTGGACAGCGCGGGCAATGTCTATGTCGCGGACACAGCCAACCACACGATCCGGAAAGTGACGTCGGCGGGAGTGGTGACGACGCTGGCCGGACT
>JACQWK010000024.1 GCA_016209525.1 Verrucomicrobiota bacterium | reverse complement strand
GGGCCATCACTCAGTTGGCGGCAGCAGATTTGGAAGCTTATCGGAAAACCTGCGCGGCGCTCTTGAAAACGTTGGAATCACCAGACGGTTTAAGGGCGGGGCCGGAGGTGGCGCTCGTCTGTTTGCTGGCCACGAACTCGCCGACGGGGGTCAAGGACCTTCAAGCGTTCATCGAGCGCGGCGCAGCGGACAAGGCTTGGGGACCTCACTATCGTTTGCCGCTTGGCATGCTGCTGTACCGAACGGAGCGCTTTGAGGAGGCTTTGAGAGAGTTAAACCAGACCGTTGCGGTTTCGGACAAAAAAGGCCTTTCCCCCGCCTGGCCATTGCTGGCTCTGACGCATTATCGACTGGGCCAGGGGGACGAAGCGCGCCAATGGTTGACCAAGGCGACAAAGGAGTTCGACGCCGACCCGGAGACCAAAGCCAGTGAAGGGACTTTCGCCCCGCCGTCGTGGGAGAAGCGCTTGATTCTGGAAATTCTGCTCAGTGAAGCGCGACATTTGCTTCTGCCTCAGAAGTGACGAACCTCGATCGTCGGTGTCTAGTGTGCTGTTCACGCCGCCGGAAAACATTTTGGCAATCCAACAACCCGTGTCTCCAACTCAGCAATTCCGCTTGAGTCGTGATGACCGAACCTACCTGGGCTCCTGCGTGAGCTTCCACTCGGCGCCGAAACGCTTCATCGGCATTTTGACAGTTCTATCGCCGAAGAGAGGGGCTTGCAGTTCCAGAATCACCTCGTCCTCGGTGAGGGCCTTTTTCTCTGCAATCCGATACCCAGGAACTTGGCGCATGGCGCCCCCCACCTCTTGCCGCTCTTTTTCTGTAGGTTGCGTCAGGCCTCCCCCGGCCTGCTCGCGCACGGCGGGCGCCATGCAATCCAGCATCCGCTCGAACTTTCCTTCGCGCAGCGCCCAGAAGAACGTTCGTACGGTGGCTTCGGGACTGCTAAATCCGGCATCGGCCCAAGCCCCATTGGGCACGTAGCCCGGCAGACCGGAAAGGTGATCGAGTTGTTCGCGGCTTGCCTTGGCCAGTCGCAGGCGTTGATTTTCGCCCCGTGCGCTCTCCAGCTCCACTTTCTGCTTTCGCAGTTGCGCCACTTCATTGCGAAGTTTGTGCAAGTCTTCGTTGTCGCGGCGCAACCGTTCCATTTCTTGGAACTCAACCTCGGAGATCCCCATGGCTCGCTGCGAACGAAGCGCGGGCTTCGCTTCCGAACTCTCAGGGGTCAGTTGACTCGGTTGGCGTCTCAATCGGGAAAGCGTGCTCCTTTGGGCGATCAGTATCCCGACAACAGCGACAGCCGCGAGACCAAAGAAGAGGCGTCGAAGTGTGATGAAATTGGTTTGCATTACTGAAAGGTTCCTTGCGTCGGATAGACCAGCGAAGGCCGGCCATTCTTGAGGAGAATGCTGCCGCCGCGTTGCTCCGGGTTTTGGTGCACACTGCCGTCGGACAGGCATACGTGTCCGTGGACCGGACATCGCACGAAAACCACGTTCGGCTCCTGATCGGAAATTTTTAGGCTGGGCGAGATCATTTCATAACTGTTGCTTTCCGGCCCCAACTCGGACCAGTCGGACACTTCGGTTTTGCCGATGTCACCGGGGCAATGGAGGAGCTTGGGAGTCGAGAGTTCATCCTTCATCGAGAGGAAATCGGGAGGAAATTCGTCTTCGTGATTCGTGGCGTAGATTCGGGCGGCCAAGCCGATGTTTTTCAGGTTGTTCACGCACTTTATCGACTCTGCCTTTTGCCTGGCTTTGACAAGCGAGTTATCCGCGGCGGACGAGTGCATGGAATCAAGCTCGGCTCGGAGCTTTTGGTTTTCCGCGCGCAGTTGGGGAAGAACGACCAGTTCCGTGCGCAGTTGGATGACCTCGGTTTGCAGGCTTCGGAGTTCGGCGTTCTCTTTGCGCAATCGTTCCAGTTCCTGGCCGGCGAGGACGAATTGCGGCTCGGCGCGGCTCAGTTCGCTCAAAGCGGCCTTCGCGCCGCTCTGGCTGGTCACGTCTCGGTTTGCCTGCCTGGCTTTGGTGATGGAGACGGATTGGGCCACAATGATCGCAAGGCCAACGACCAGGAAAGCGCCGAATGACAAGGCCGGGGCGCAGCGCTTGAACCAAGACGATTCTTCTGGCTGCCACCGTGCCTTCGGCGTCAAACCAGGCAAGCTGATGTCGTCTTTCAGCCGTTCTCGCAACCCGACCGGCACTGGCATGGGCGGCGCTTTGCGTAACAAGCGTTCGATCTCTTCGTGGTTCATGGCAATTGCTCCTTTCCTGGCTGCGGCTTGCTAATCAGTTCATAAGTAAGTTGACATGCAGAATGCCCCTCACCCCATCCCTCCCCATCCGATGGGTACGTGTTTAGCCTGCGGTAGCGCGGCCGTCCCGGCTGCGAGTTTCGGCAGCGTCTCGCTGCCATTCGGGACGAAAGTGGTGCCGAGACGGCGCCAAAACCCGCAGGCGCGGACGCCTGCGCTACGCACGCCAAACACGTACAGATGGGGAAAGGGTATCCGTAGGACGG
The DNA here is from genome assembly GCA_016209525.1 of Verrucomicrobiota bacterium. Taxonomy (GTDB): domain Bacteria; phylum Verrucomicrobiota; class Verrucomicrobiia; order Limisphaerales; family SIBE01; genus VHCZ01. The sequence continues at coordinate 1,117 of JACQWK010000024.1, read as the reverse complement.
GTGAGGGGTGTTTATCAACTTCGGAACTCATTGATGTGTATCTTGCATCGGTTCTTTGACACTTGATCGAATGAAATCCAGCGCGGCTCGGAGCCGATACTTCAGCGTGCTGGCCGCCACGCCCAGCACCTGCGAAGTTTCCTGGAGCGAGAGTCCTTGATAATAGTGCAAGTGCACGGCCTGGCGGCTCTCTTCCTCCAGTCGTTCGACGGCCGAGTAAAGGTGACGCGCCAGATCCTTTTCGGCGGCATCGTCCGACGGGGTCGGGCCTTCCAGCGCGCAGCATTCCCACCATTCATTCTCTCGATGCTCCAGGCGCTCGGTGCGCCGCCGCCAATCGCCATAGACGTGAAAAGCGATCCCGTGGATCCAGGTCGAAAAGCTGGACCGGCCTTGAAAGGAGGCGATCGAGGTCCAAACTTTGAAGAAGGTTTTCTGCGCCAAATCGGCGGCATCGTCATCATTGCCGCAGAGCCGCCGCAGGTAGGAGAAAATCTTGGCGTGATAGAGCGTCACCAACTCGGATGCCGCATCCAGATCTCCTTCCCTCGCCCGCGCGCAAAGTTCCAGAACTTCATCAGCCATACTTTCGCTTTCTCTGAACTATTAGTCGCGAAGGGGGCCGGGTCTGGCCAAACATTTCTTGGCCAAGTTTTCTGGCCGGGCTGCCAGGAGTGTCATTGGTGAGGACTGGGACGAATGGGGCTCTGGACAGGCCGTTGCGGTGAAGTGATTCTCAGCGGAACCGTGGAGGCATTGTCCCGGAGGGACAAATGAAGATAGCCCAGCGTTTCAACGCTGGGTTGGGATGAACACCAGAACGAGTCCCGCGGGGACGGCTGATTCAGTTCACTTCAACCGCCGCATTCAGCCGTGCCTTCGGGACTCGACGCTCCGACTCCGCTAATCCAGCGTTGAAACGCTGGGCTATTCCCACAAGTCCCTCCGGGACGAATCACGGTCGCTCGAACAACAAGCCTTATTGACGAGACCGTTGGATGAACGACAGGTCGGCGTTTGCAGTCCCGGCTTTAGCCGGTTCGGGCCGCCTAAAGGCGGGACTACGAACCTTCCGCGTGTAGTCCATCCCACGGTCTCCTCTGTAAGTGGGCCAAGG
>JACQWK010000371.1 GCA_016209525.1 Verrucomicrobiota bacterium | reverse complement strand
GCGGCGGACCGAGCGTACAGTTACGGAATCACGTGGGGAGATTTCGATGGTGACGGCTGGCCTGATCTGTTCGTCCCTGTCATGGTGAATGGCACGCATCTGTTGTATCGAAATCTGGGCGGTGGGCGATTCGCACGAGTGACTTCCGGAAGCATCGCAGCCGACCGCGAGGCCAACTTCGGCACGTGGGTCGATTACAATAATGATGGGCATCTTGACTTGTATGTCGTGCATGGGTTGGTCCCTGGAAAGACCAACGCCCTCCATCGCAACCACGGCGACGGCACTTTCACGGCGATGCCGGGCGATGTCGTCGGCCCCATCGTCACGGATGTAGGCATGTACGCCAGCTCGTCCTGGGGCGACTACGACAACGACGGCTATCTCGATGTGATAGTGACTAACAATGACCGTAATCCAGGTGGCGGCCCCAATTTCTTCTATCACAACAACAGCGACGGCAGCTTTACGCGCGTGTTAAGCGGCAGCCCGGCAAACGATGCCGGAGCCGCCTCGACCTTTTGTACGTGGGCCGACTACGACGAGGACGGTTTCTTGGACTTGTTCGTCGCCCGATCCGTGTTTGTGCAGTTCACCAACTTGCTTTACCGCAACAATGGCAATTCGAACCATTGGATCAAAGTCAAACTGACGGGTACGGTGTCGAATCGGTCGGCGATCGGCGCGAAAGTGCGAGTGAAGGCCACAATCCGAGGCAAGACGTTCTGGCAACTGCGTGAGATCAGCTCGGGGCCCGCCTTCAGCCAGACACCACTGACCGCGCACTTCGGCCTGGGCGACGCGACGAGGATCGAGACGCTGCGCATCGAGTGGCCGTCGGGCACAGTCCAGGAATTTCACGACCTGGCCGCCAAACAGGTTTTGACAATCACTGAACCGCCGCGTCTGCAAGCCTTGGGCCGGTTGGCCGACGGCTCGTTTCAACTCTCGCTCACTGGCGGGCTCGGCATGAGCTACAACGTGGAGAGTTCCACCAACCTCGCTCGCTGGACGCAGTGGACTTCCCTGACGATCACCAACCGAACAACGACGATTACCGACTCCACTACTGCTACCGCGCCGCAACGCTTCTACCGCGCGGTTTCGCGCTAAGTCCTCACCCCGTGCCTCTTGGTAAAAACTGCCCTTGGTCTTGTCATGAGCCGCACCCGGAAACGCGGTGACCCTCAACATTGGCCCTCGGGGGTTTCTGGCTAGCGAACGGCTCCGCACGGCTAGCAGACCAGTCCGACCTGCCTGGCGACTTTTTGAAAACGGCGGTCCCTTCTATCCCAACACAAATCAAAGCACAAGCCGCTTAACGCGCCTTGTTCAAGAGCCTTCGTGAGCCATTGATATGCGTCGCTCACCTGACCGAGACGCGCATATACGGTCGCTACATAGTGAGCATCCGCTGTGGGCGCGCCGAGAGCATTTTCAAGTCGCCTGCGCCAGTAGCCTGCCGCGCCGTGACGCCGGAAAGACTCCCGTAATCCATTGTGGGTCGTCGTGATTGCATCGGTGGCGAGAGGAGTGGCTGCCGCGTTGAGTCTTGCTTCGTCTTCTAGTGCGCGGAGATCGGCCTGCTCAGACATCTCAATCGCCTCCAGGATTTCGCCCCGCTCCTCGAAGACTTTCGCTTTCCAGGCATAGCCAAGACACTGCCGCGGCTCCAGTTCGACGGCGTGCTGGTATTGAGTGAGGGCGAAATCGAATTGGTGTCGCACAAAACGAGGATGGCCAAGATAGACCTGAAGAATTGCGCACGTCGGTACTTCTCGCTCTGAAATCTTGAAATGGCGCAACGCCGGTTCCGGCCGGCCGCAGTTGAGCAGATAAAACCCATTCAATGCATGCACGACGGCGCGCGTTTGCTTGCAACAGGATGGCATGCGAGCGGCCGTCTGTGCATCAGCCAGAGCATCCTTCAATCGTCCTTCAAGGAATTTGAGCAATGAGGCTGCAATCAGGCCCTCAGCACGCTGAGGGACGGTCTCCATCAGTTTGTTCGCGGCTTGCTGGATGTTCGAGACCGCGTCGGCAGGTGGTCGGGGCAGCGCGGTCAATTCCAACATGCGCACTCGAAACACGCCGACATGGGCGGGGAGAAATCCAGGCTCCAAATCGGCCGCTTCAACGAAATATTTTCCCGCCTGGCGAAGCCGTTCTTGGGTTGCGCCCAAAGCGCAGATGTGGCCCTTCTCAACAAGATTGTTGACTTCGGGAATTACAGACTGAATGTCGGCCTTCTCCGAAATCTGTTTGCCGAAAGCGGTGGCTGCTAAGGCCAGTTCTTGAACGCGGGTTCCTGCTCGAAGGAGTCTCCTGGCAAAGCTCCAACGCTGCTCGCGCGCCCGCTTCGTTTTGACCGACTGGCCATGTTGCAGCATCAAGAGTTCGGCCGCGACTTGTTCAGCCGTTTGATAGCGCTCCCGCACGTCAGCATCGCACGCTTTGGTGAGGATTTCGTTGAATTCGAGGAGTTGATCGAAGTCCGGGCGGGTGCGCCAGTCGGCGGGGAGTTCGGGGAAGTCGAGGCGGTCTTTGCCGGTGACGCATTCGTAGAGAACTTTGCCCAGGCTGTAGAGATCGGCGGGCGGCGTGCCGGGGCCTTCGGGCGGGATGTAGCCGTCGGTGCCCACGAACGAGCGCGTGGCATCGACGCTCGTCACCAGGCCGATGTCCGCCAGCTTGGGCACGCCGTTCACGAAGATGATGTTCGACGGTTTGATGTCGCGATGGACCAGCCCGTGCGCGTGCAAGTGCTCCAGCGCACGCGCGAGCGAGAGGGAGATCCGCACGCACTCGGGGACGGGCAGCGCGCCGCGCGTGCGCAGGTCGTGCTTGAGGGTGCGAGGGACGTACAAATCCGAATTCCGAAAGCCGAAAGCCGAAGGAAGGCCGAAGTCCGAAGCTCGAATTGCTTCACGCGGGCCAGCGGCTTCGGTATTCGGGTCTCGGATTTCTTTCGGATTTCGGATTTCGTCATTCGGATTTGGCACTGCGTCCGCCAGTTCCATGATGTAGTAGAAAAACCCGGCATCGTCATTGCGTCCGACGTGGAAGATATCGACCTGGCTTTCGCGGGCGTGGGAGATCGGCTCGAATTGCTTCAAGCCCTCGAACTCGCGCTCGTAGGGTTTGTCGTGATCGAAGGATTTGCGATGGACAACCTTGACCGCGCGCAGAGAGCCAAGGGCGTTGCGCGCCAGCCAGACTTCGCCGTAGCTGCCGACGCCGATCAACCCGAGCAACTCATGGTCCGGGATGGAAGGAGGTTGAGCGTTGAGAACTGCAGGTCGAGCGGAGACTTCGAGATGCGTGAATGCGGGCCCGGCAGAGTTGCTGATGGCGATCGATGAATCGTCCAGCGCTTCGCGGCTCATGGTGCTTCCAAGTTAATCATGCTCCCGGCTGCAACGCACGCTGATTTTCCGTAATGCCTCAGTCTTGGCCGGCGTAGCGCAGATTTGCAATCTATAGGTACCCCCCGAAATCGTCGCGAGACGCGCGAACTTTCTAACCACGGATGAGCGCAGCGCGGCTTGCGACGATTTTGAGAGATACTGATAGAGTGCAACTCTGCGCTACGTTCTCCGGTGTTTGCCCCCGGCAAAACTGAGGCACTATGATTTTCCAGTGGCAGCGGTCGGAGTTGAGCTGTCGTTCAGTGAGCCGGTGAGAATGTGCGCGAAGGGAACGAAGCCGGCGCGTTGCAGGGTCCGGCGCGACGCGACATTCGTTGGATTGCACCGCGCGCCGGGCACGGCGCCAAGCTCGTAGCACACCCGCTTGAGTTCCTGGACGAAGTAGGAGCCAAAGCCGCGCCTCCGAAACGGCTCGGGGACTTCCATGTAAATATCGCCATAGGGCCGGTTGTAATGGAACAGGATGCCTCCTTTCGCGGCCACGGCGCCATCGGACTCCAACACCCACTCGCCGCCGCCTTGCCGCTCCTCAATGGCGGCTAGAATCTCTTCCTCCGCCGTTATCCGCCGCAAGACCGCGCCGTTCGCGGGGAGCGCGGTGGTCAGTTGGTCGTGAAAGACAATCTTTTCACTGGCGATGTCGCGGCCGTAGGTGTGCAGCATCGCCGCCAGCAGCACGTCGCTCGTCTGAACTTCAAAGAAGCGCGCGCCACTGGCAGCGAGGAAGGACTCGAAGAGATCGAACGCGCGCGTCCGATGCTCCGGCAAAACGTAGAACTCGAACACCGTCGGCTTGCCTTTCCATGGTCCGCCAATCGCCACCGAACCAAAGCCGGCGGTGGCTCCTTTCAGTTCGAGCAGGAAGGACCGCGTCCAGCCGTCGCGACGGTGAATTGAGTCGTGAACGATCTGACAATTCATCTCCTCGCGATAGCGCATGCGCAACGGGAGAAGCTCTTCCTGAGCCGACAAATTAGCGCGCGTCTGCATTCAAGTTGAGACGGATTGGAGTTGAGAGTTGGGAGGCGTCAGTGGTCAGTAATCAGTAATCAGTAATCAGTTGTCAGTTGCCAGTTGTCAGTTGTTAGTCATACATCACGCATCACGTTTTAACGATTTAACCCTGTAACGATTTAACGCCTCACTCATGCCTCAGCGCCTCCATCGGCTCGACCTTCGTCGCGCGCCGGGCCGGAAACCAGCAGGCGAGCAGCGTCACGAGCCCCAGTAACATCGGGATCACGACAAAAGTGATCGGATCGGTCGGACTCACTCCTACGAGCAAGCTCCGCAACACGCGCGTGAGGGCGAAAGCCCCGGCGAGACCGATGACAATCCCGACTCCGGCCAGTGCAATTCCATGGCGCACAATCACGCGCAGCACATCGCCACGCCGCGCGCCCAGCGCCATGCGAATGCCGATTTCCCGAGTTCGGTTCGTGACTTGCTGAGCCATGGCCGAATACAGACCAAGCGTCGCCAATAAGATGGCCAGCCAACCCGCCGCGGTTGTCAGCGCGACCGCGATACGTTGCTGCCAGAAAGCCTGATCGCGCACCGTTTTGAGTGTCTTCACGTGAAATATCGGCAGGTGTGGATCCAGTTCCTGAGAGGCTCCCCGCACCGACGGAAGCAGCGTCAGGGGCTGCCCCATCGTTCGCAGCAACAGGTGCTGGGCAAATCCGGTCCGCTGGAACACCGGCAGATAATAAAACGGCTGCGGTTGCTTGGACTCGAGCGTTAGGTCCACATAAATGCTGTCGCTCACCACGCCGACCACGAGCCATGGCGGTTCATTGGCCGCTGTGGAAGAAAGGAACTGGCCTAGCGCCTCCTGATCCGGCCAAAGCCTGGAGGCCAGCGTCTGGTTCACGATTGTCACACGAGGGGCATCACGACGATCGACGGCACTGAACTCTCGTCCGCGCAACAAGGCAATCCCTAACGTGCGGAAATAATCCGGACCGACAATATTGGCATTGCAAGCCAGCGCATCTTCCTGGGTGATATCGCCCCCGTGAACACGCCCGAAGCTCGTGTTGCGGCCGCTCATGGGTACGAGCGCCGCGAATGACGCGGACTCCACACCGGGCAGCGCGCCAAGCCGCGGCAACAACTGCTCGTAAAAGAGAAGCGTCCGCTCGCTGTCATATCCGTTCAAATGCGGGTCCACCTCGGCCACGAAGAGATTGTCGATGCGCAAGCGCGGATCGATGGAATAGACAAGCTGCAAGCTTCGGAATAGCAAACCAGCCGCCGTGCGCAACACTGCGCACAGAGCCACCTGCGTCACAATCAAGGCGGAACCCAGGCGAGTGGCTCGCGCAGAGTGCGAACCCTCGCCTCCCTTCAAGACCGGAAGCGGGTCGAGCCTCGAGACTCGCAGCGACGGCATGAGCCCGCACCCCACCGTGCTGAAGAGGGCCAGCGCAATGGCCATTCCCAGCACGCGCCCGTCCACCACTGCGTCCACCGTCATCGGTTCGCCCGCATCGCCGGGGATGTGCGCGAAGAGCATTTCGGCTCCTTCCCTGGCGGTTAAGCTCCCGAGTGCGGCGCCCAGTAATGCGATTACCAGTCCTTCGGCCAATGCCTGCCGCACCAGGCGCCATCGCGACGAGCCGAGCGCAAGGCGAATCGCCACTTCGCGCTGGCCGGCCAGCGCCCGTGTAAGAATCAGGTTCGCCACATTCGCACACACGACGACCAGGACGAGCAACGTGGTCGCCATCAGAATTCCGAGGAACATCAAAGCTTGTCGTGGTTTTCCGGCGGCGCCGAACGGATTGTAGGCGCCCACTGCGTATGCCGCTTCTCTTGGACTCCTGTTTTCTCGTGGGAACTCGGTGGCGATTCGATCCAAGATGACCGCAACGCTCGCCTCAACCTGCCCGAGAGTCACGTCCTGCTTCAGCCGTCCGACAAACCGGCGTAACCAAAGCAGGCCGCGATCCTCGAGCCGATTGCCTTGGGAAGGCTGCACGAGGGGCTGCGCGTGAATCGGCACCCAGAGATCATACGCGGTGGGAAGAACGTAACCGCGAAACTGTTCCCCGGCGACTCCTACGATCGTGAAGGGCTGCCCATTGATCGCGACTTGCTGGCCGACCGCAGCGGGATCGTTGTTCCACCTCCCTTGCCACAATCGATGACTGATGATCGCCACGGGATGGCGACCCGGGATTGCATCTTCCTCCGGCAGGAAGTCCCGCCCCGCCGCGAAGGAAACCCCGAGCGTGCGAAAGTAATTGCCCGAAACGAATTCTCCCATCACGCGCTCCGTCACGTTGTTCGCCGAAAAACTAAACTGCGCCGGTGCACTTGCGGCCAGATCGGTAAACACCGTGTTTTGGTCGCGCAAATCGCGATAATCCGGGTGTGAGGCCGCCCCCGACGCGCGTCTCAAAATCACCAACTGAGCAGGATCGCGCAGTCCGGGCAGGGGGCGTAACAGCATCGCATTCGCGAACGTAAAGATCGCGAGATTTGCGCCCAATCCGAGCGCGAGCATCACCACCGCCACGGCGGTGAAGCCGGGGTTCTTCAGCAATTGGCGGAAGGCGAATTTGAGGTCGTTCATGGTCAGTTGTCAGTTGTCAGTTATCAGTTATCAGTCACGCATCACGTTCACGTTTCACGTTTTAACGCTTTAAACTTTTGAGCGATTTAACGATGTCGAAGTTATTCATGCCTCAGCGCCTCCAGCGGATCCACCCTCGCCGCGCGGCGGGCGGGCAGCCAACAGGCGAACAGCGCTACTGCCAGCAGAATCAATGGCACGGCGACAAAGGTCATCGGGTCCGTCGGTTTGACTTCGTAAAGCAACCGCGTCAAAAGATGAGTCAGCCCATACGCTCCGGCGAATCCGAGCGCGAGGCCGACCAGCGTGAGCTTCGCGCCCTGTCTCAGGACCAACCCCAACACATCGCCACGCTGGGCGCCCAGCGCCATGCGAATGCCGATCTCGCGCGTGCGCTGCGCCACCATGCAGGCCAGCACCCCGTAAAGACCGATGACCGCCAGGGTCAGCGCCACGCCCGCGAAGAGGCCCAGCAACGCGAGATTGAGTCGTTGCGGGGCAAGAGAACGATCTCGAATGTCCGCCACGGTATGCACGTTGTAGATCGGTTGATCGGGATCAAGGGCCCGCACGGCCTGGCGGACGGTCTCAATGAAGTTTTCGGGCGACGACGACGTCTTCAGCACCACCGCCCGCCCCGCGCCTCCGTACTGCCAGAGGGGGAGGTAGGCCTGCACAAAACCGCCTTGTTCGCCGAGTTCCTCCATCTTCACGCGCGCGACGACGCCCACCACCGTCAGGGCAGGGTCTGTCGGCCCGGCGCCCAGACGCACCCGTTGGCCAATTGGATTCTCGTTCGGCCAATGGCGGCGGACAAACTCTTCATCCACGATGACGGCATTGACGCCGGCATACACGCGCTGTCCTTCATTCAAGCCGCTGAGGTCCCGGCCGCGCAGGTGCTCGCGATTGTCGGCGTCTGTGAAATCACGGCCACGCAACAGGTGAATGCCCATGGCTTGAAAATAATCAGGACTGACCGGCGTCACCTCCATGGAAGGTCGCTGGCCCGGCGGCGGCTCAGGCTGGCCTTCGATCAGGAAACTCGTCTGCCAGCCTTCGTGGGCCAGCGGAAATTGGTAAGCCACTCCCACGTGCCGAACGCCGGGCAAGGCGCCGAGCTTTTCCACCAAGCTTTGATAAAAAGCGATCTGTTGATCGACCGTCCTGTATTGCCGCTGCGGCAAATCGAGCCGAAAGCTCAGCACGCGCTCGTGGCTGAAACCCGGATCGAGCGACTGAAGGCGGTGACAAGTTTGCAACATCAAGCCGGCTCCGACCAGCAACACGAGCGTGAGCGCCACTTCGCACACGACCAAGGTATGGCGCAGTCTCGCGTGTCCGGCCGTCACGCCGCGCGCTGTCTCCTTCAAAGCCTCTTGCGCATTCGTCCGGCTGGCCTGCCACGCCGGAGCGAGGCCGAACAGAACTCCGGTGAGAAGAGACACCGAAGCGGTGACGGCGAGAACTGTGGTGTCGAGTCCTATCTCGTTGGCGCGAGGGAGAGCATCTCCGCTGATGGCCAGGATCAAGCCGAGCCCCCAGTTTCCCAGAAAGAATCCGAGCACGCCGCCAGCCAGCGACAGCAGCAAGCTTTCCGTGAGCAATTGGCGGATGATTCGCCAGCGGCCGGCACCCAGTGCCGCGCGAACGGCCATTTCTTTTTGACGCGCCGCAGCCCGCGCCAGGAGTAGATTCGCCACATTGCCGCACGCGATCAACAGCACCATCGCCACCGCGCCGAAAAGCGTCCAAAGCGCGACGCGCACGGTTGTGCCAACGCGGTTCTCGATCAAGGGGTCGATCCGAACGCGGCAGTTCTTGTTCGAGTCGGGATACTGCTTTTCCAGGCGCGCCGCGATGGCTTCCATTTCGGCGCGGGCCTGTTGCAGGGACACGCCGGGCTTGAGTCGCGCGACACCCAAAAGGCCCGGATGGTTGCCGCGATTCTGATAGGATGCTTCCCCCGCCAGCGCTCCGACTGGAGTCCAGATGTCCACCTGTCCCGGAAACACGAAATCCGCAGGCATCACCCCGATGACCGTCCACGTCCAGCCGTCGAGCGTGATCGAGCGATTGATCATGCTTGATGCTCCGCCGAACCGGGTGCTCCTAAATTGTTGACTCTTGACCAGCTCGGGCGGCGCGCCGGGTTTGTCTTCGTCCTCACGAAAGAGCCGTCCCAATGCCGGCTGCACCCGGAGTGCGGCCAGCGCGTCGGAGGAAATGCGCGCGCTCCGTAACCGAAGAGGATCACCGTCGCCGGTCAGGTTCTATCTGGCCCTGTTATAGACGCCAATGTGCTCGAAAACCGTCTGTTGCGCGCGCCAGTCCGTGAAGTTCGGATAGGCGATGGACATGACCGAAAAGTTCGGATGGCGTTCGCTCAACCACACCAGCCGCTCGGATTCCGGATACGGTAGTGGTCGGAGAATCACTGCGTTGACGACGCTGAAGATGGCCGTGTTGGCCCCGATGCCTAGCGCGAGCGTGAGCCCGGCCACGGCGGCGAAGCCGGGGTTCTTCAGCAACTGGCGGAAGGCGAATTTGAAGTTGTTCATGGTCAATCCACTGTCCTTCGCACCCTTCATGCCACGGGCTGAAATATGCGTCAACTCGCTCCAAATCAGGTGAAATTGAGATTGCCGCTGAGTGCCGACCTGTGGCACCGACCGGATGTGGGAATGAGCGGTCCCACGGTTGGGACAAGTCTGCGGTTGGTCTGCGCTTGAGTAGGTCAGCACGTTCGCAAATCTGATCCGCTCCGCTGTCCCAAATGCGGCGACGAAATGAAGATCAGCAGTTTTATTGAACGGCATTAGCGTGAGGTCACAGAAAAGATTTTCCGGCACTGTGGGCTGTGGGAAGAGAAACCCGCTCGCCAGCCGCTGAGGGAAGGTGGCTGAACTCAAGAACGCGTCTCCATATTTTCCACGCGCGCGTCAACCACGCCTTCAACTTCCTTCGAGGCGGCCTTCGAGTGACCTTCTCCGCTTCAGCGTCAGACGCTACTTCAATTTGGGCTGGTTGAGGCCGGAAAGCGCCAGAGGACGGGCGCAGTCCACAAGCTGGCGCAGGCTGCGACCGCGCCGGTGAACGCGCAGCGTTTTGGAGTGCGGCAGCCCTCTGCCCTTTTCCTTCTCCAAAGAAGTTTTGCTGCGATGTGGAGGACCGCACGCCCAAACCAAATCGCGACCGCTGCGCGGGGCTTTCGTTTTTCATTCTTGCCCACGCCGGTTGCATTTCCCGCCTCCGCTACCCCTACGCAAGCAAGCTTCTCGGCCACGCCTACTCCGGCCAGCTCCGCCCACTGTTGTTCTGCAGATCACTGACCTGCGGCGAGGACGGGGCGGAATCCAATAGAGAAGTCCCTGCCGGCCTCGTACGTACGACTCGCTGAGCGGCAGACCACGGGGCTGCTCCACCAGGCGCCGCCACGAACTACGCGGGACGCGCCCGCCGTTGCGACACGCGGGTCAGTCACTCTCCCGCTTGGATAGCTACCGTACCCATCGAAACACCACTCCGACACGTTTCCGTGCATATCATAAAGTCCAAACGTATTCGGCTGGTAACTCCCCACCGTCGTCGTCCGAGCCAAATACGTGGTCGGTTTAGACACGTTGATTGTGCCGACAGAAGCGTCGTATTCCCATTCGCTCCAGAAATTCTCCATTCCGCCGCGCAATGCGGAGCCATAATGAAAGGCTGTCGTTGTCCCTGCCCGGCACGCATACTCCCACTCCGCCTCGGTCGGTAATCGATATACCGAGCCCGCAGGCAAACGCCCCGCCGCGCGTTCCGAGGCCGTTATGTTCCCGCAATAGTTCGTTGCGTGAGACCAATACACGAACTCAACCGGACGGTTTAAGTCCGCGCAGATCGGTTTGGCACTCCAGTCTCTCGTCGTGAAAAAACTCGGATTATTTCCTATCACAGCCAGATACTGCCCCTGCGTCACCTCATATTTACTTATGTAAAAGTCGTAGGAAATCGTCACCGTGTGCTGGGTTTCGTCGGAATCACGCTCCTTCTCCGTCAAAGGACTCCCCATCACAAACGTGCCTTTGGGAATCTTCACCATGCCGGGGATTGGAACGAGTTCGCCAGTGCCTTCAATGAGTTTGGCATGAGCAATCGCCGGAACGGCCCGGCTGCGCGCCGTGAGCATGGCCGGAGGGCCAGACGCAGGCGCCCTCCAGAAAAACTCATAGGACCGACTCACCGCTCGTCCAACTTCGGCCGAAGTCTCCTTCAAGGCCTTGCTTCCATCTTCCAGAACGGCTCCCGCCGGTGATTGCCAGCGGCCCCCTTCGGGCAGTTCCAGCCGGTACCAATCCGCTCCGGTTTCCCAGTTTCCCACGGCTGGACCGAACGCATGGCCCAACCAGGCGCGTACCTTAACACGAAAACGCTCTTCTCCACTCGCCGATGGTCCGAGAGATTCCAAATTCTCGATCTCCGGACCCCATTTCGCCGTCCAGGTTGATTCTTGACCGGCATAATTGGCGGCTCGGATGGTGAAGCTCCGCGGCCCTTTGGCGTCTTGTTGATAGACTCCCACATCCCAGCGGAACCAGTAGCGGAACCAAGTTCGGGAATCGTAATCGGTGCTGTTGCCATGCTGATAGCGCGCAAAGCCCCCGTCGCGCGGGGTGCTGGCGGGGAGCAATCGTCGGATGGCTGGCTCGTCTGGCGTGTCCAAAGTGACCGCGTCCGCCATTCCGTCGGCCTGGAATTGAATGTACCTGGGCGGCAGATTGCGGAGTAACGCGGGATTGGCGACTGTTGGCTCAGGTTGCTTGATTTGAAGGACGACGTAGGTGCTCCGAGCATCCCCATCTGTCGGCTGCGTGGGACGCTGGTACACTTCGGAAGCCGGATTCCTAGCCCCGACCCCAAGCATGAGGAGGGTGTTGACTTTCACCGGCTCTTTTACTGGGAATCGATCCGGTTGACGCAGCGGGTCGAGGGAACCGCCGGGGGATCCGTCGCTAAGTCCTGGAACGCCGAAACGCACCTCGAAGTGCAGGTGCGGTCGCAGATTGCCATTCTCGCTCGAACTAGCAACTTTTCCCACGGGATCGCCGCGCTTGATCTGCGTTCCGACTTGGGCTAGGCCGACCGGCGAAAGATGGAGATAGCGCGTGTAGAATCCATCCCGATGGTCGATGGTGACGTACCGGCCACTGGCCGTTCCGGTCGTGCTGAGGTAGCCTCCACGACTGGCGTACACTTGCGTTCCTGCTGTCGCCACCAGGTCGAGTCCTGCGTGGTAGTTCGCGTGGGGGAACCCGCCCCGCTGGTGACCTCGCCATTCGCCGAAGGTCCCGGCGACTTCGGGCAAAAGTGGAGTTGGCACTTGAATCAATGGCACGGCCCAGCCCCAGGTGTCGATTTGCACCTGGAGTTGAGCCAAGGCTTGTTGGAACGTATTCTCGGGAATGGTTGAAGAATTTGGCAAAATGACTCCAGGAATCAGGGTCAAGGAGGAGGATGGGTTTGATGGAGAAGCTTGCATGAGACCCCGAGCCTGAGTCCCGCCACCCGTAACGGGCACCGCAACTGACAGAGTGTAACCCTTCAACGCTGTGGCCGCCTGGACCTGCAGTGTGGCGCGGGCGCGACCGTTCTGAAAGGTGATCGCATTGGGTGTAACACGAGCGTTGGGATGCGGTGATCTGTCCTCGCGAGAGATGACCGCCAACTGCGCCTGGCCGCTTACGATTGCCACCTCGTTAGTCTTGGCCACCAGCAGGAAATCAACGGTCACGTTGAGTCCGCCAGCCAGTTCGCTAGGCAAACCCATTGTCCAAAGTGCGAACGGAGCAGACGGTTCATCGGGAATATTGGGCAGGAAATAATCTTCAAGAGTCAGCGCAGCCCTACGGATGGCATAGAAGAAGGCACCCTGTTCCGGGCGCAACCTCAGCAGCAGAGGCTCACGCACCGGTGCGTTAGTCACCAAAGTGATCTAGGGCTGCGTGCTCAATTGGCCGAGATCGCCGCCTTGGAAGAGAAGGAGCAGCGCGGAATCGGCCTCGGCGGGCACGGTCAACTCGATTTGTTGCGCCGCACGGCTGATTTGGAGCTTGGGGCTGCCGTCAGCCGCAGATTGGCTGCGAAGGTCAGTGATGCCGAGTGCCAGCGAGGTTGAGAAGGCGAACGCAAGATGGAGTTGGCGTGAAGTAGTGTTCATAGGCCGTGACGTTGTTTTTTGTGAAGCGACTGCTTACTGTCGAACCATTCAATCGCGAATCTTATGGCAAGGCGCATCCAGCGTCCAGTCACATCAGTCACATCAAAGCGGTAGAAGGTAGAAGTAGCCGTCGCGTCGGACATTCAGGAATTCTGATTGGCGCAACCTTGATCAAAATCGAAGACCCGCACGCGTGTCGAAATAATCGAGCAACGCGTGGAGTCTAGCGTAGCCTTGGATGATCACGACTGTCTCCGAGGGCGCGGCGGCCGCTATGATTTGCGGTACGCCTGGCCCAATCTCACGACCTCATTTCTTCCTCGGGCAGGAAATCTCACCCCAACGTGGGCTTCACTTCGAGGAGCAGAACATGTTCGCCGACACGGCCGTCCCAGAGAGCCTCCCAGGCTCTCCTTGGCCGGTCAGGATATAGCTGTTGCGACCGTGCCGTGCGGCCAGCCCTTCGAACACGGTGCTTTGCCGGCGCTATTCTCCAAGCATCGGTGGGCCTACCATTCCTTTGCGCCAACCGTTGCCAAGGTAATTCTCGAAAACCATCACGAGGCGGTCCGGCTCGTAGTAGGGGAGGGGCCTGAACAGGACGGCGTTGACGAAGCTGAACATCGCCGTGTTCGCCCCGATGCCGAGCGCGAGCGTGAGCGCGGCCACGGCGGTGAAGCCGGGGTTCTTGAGCAGTTGGCGGATGGCGAATTTCAAATCGTTCATGGATTTTGGGTTGGTCAGTAGCCAGTTCTCAGTAATCAGTGATCAGTGGTCAGTAATCAGTCACGGATCTCGGATCACGCATCACGGTCCACGTTTCACGCTCGGATGCTTCGAGCCACCACATTTCTTTCGCACCCTCATTTGTGCTGCGTGCTGGACGGCCTTCAAAAACGTACGTGCGCTTCCGTCCAATCTGCTTTCGCATCCCCTGTGCCAGCGGCCAAAAGGAGGGGACCGCGTTCAAAGCCCTTGGAATATCAAGGATTGATCGGTAAAACACCTCCCCGGCCAGCGGCCAGAGTGTTCGCCTGTGGGATTGAGCCGTCCCACGGACGGGACGCACTGGAGTCGCACACAACATCAGAAATCTTGGCGGACAGCCCGGTCTGAGTGCGGAGTTCGGATTGCGGAATGCGGAATCATAACCCCGAACTCCGCATTCCGCACTCTGGACTCTGCACTCGCCAGGCCGAATCCGAACTGAAACTCATGGTTATGCGCCGGTGGCCATTCTCCGGCGGAGCGAGTCGGTCGGGAAGGGCGGAGCGGTCGGCCCACGTTTTGAGGCGGCGCGCATGCAGTGACGCGCTCTACCTTGACGTTCCGGTTCAGGCAACGGGAGGAGTTTTTCCGCTAGAGAGCGTGGCGACGAGTGGCGACCGTTACCCGATCACAGGGTTCTCTGGACGCTGCCTCAATCGCAAATCGCGAATCTAAAATCTAAAATTCCCCTGGCCCCGATGCCGAGCGCGAGCGTGAGCACGGCCTGTCTG
>JACQWK010000425.1 GCA_016209525.1 Verrucomicrobiota bacterium | reverse complement strand
AAGCAGTAGTACACGACCCAGAACCTCACGCCGGAACAATGGTACGACGGCCTGGCACTCCGGTTGGGACGGCAACTGAAGTTGGAGGACGAACTCGAAGAGTTTTGGCGGAAAAACGAACGCTTGAGTCCCGTCCAGCGTTTTTTCTCCGCGATCCGAGATTTGGCGATTCCACGCCGGCCTGGCCCGCTCGTTCTCTTCGTCGATGAGATTGACACGGTCCGAAGCCTGCCGTTTTCCACCGACGAATTCTTTTCGGCCATTCGCGAATCCTATAATCGGCGAACGGAAGACGAAACTCTGAGCCGGCTGACGTTTTGCCTGCTGGGTGTCGCCACGCCCAGAGATCTGATCCGCGACACCCGAATCACGCCCTTCAACATCGGACGCCGCGTCGAGCTGAACGACTTTACCGAGGGCGAAGCGGCGCCGTTGGCCAATGGCCTAAACCGCGAACCCAGAATTGCGGCAAGGCTTTTGGAGCGCGTGCTTTACTGGACCCACGGCCACCCTTACTTGACCCAGCGCCTTTGCCAAGCCATCGCCGACGATGCCGGCGTCTGCAACGCGTCCGGCGTGGACCGGGCTTGTGAAGACCTGTTTCTCACCCATCGCGCGCGCGAACGGGACGATAATCTGCTCTTCGTCCGGGAGCGAATACTCCGCAGCGAAGCGGACCTGGCCGGCTTGCTCAGCCTGTATGAGAAGATGTGTTGATGGAAGGGGCGCGAGTGACGACGAGCGGCACATCCAGCATGGCGATGGAAATGCCCAACAAATTGAACCTGCGGGTCAAACAGGAGATGGGAATCGGCGAGACCGACGTGGAGATTGTTTGCGACGGCAAGAAGCTGGCGGTTCATCTTCCGCTTTCCAAGGAGTATTTGATCCAGGATGCCCCGGGCTCGGTCAAGGCCATCTTGGAGGAGGTTGATGAAATTCCGAATGTGGACATCCCGGAGCCGCTTTACCAGCTCATCGCAGGCGGGCAGCCGCAAGAAACGTTTTCAAAGGCCACTCGCAACATCCGGCTGGCGCGGCGGGAGGTCTTGTTCGGCCGAGAAACCTACGTGCTGCAATGGGAAGGCTACCCGCGCCTCCCTGGTTCAGGAATGCCTAAATTGGAGAACTCCCGGTTGTCGCACATGCCCGTGACGGCTTGGGTCGATTCGGCTCTACAAAACCACCTGGCAGAATCCTCTGCCGGACGTCGAGGTCAGGGCGATCGATTTCGTTTCGACGATGACCGATTCCGCGCCGTTCTTGATTGCCCTCACGGTCGAATAGGAGTCACTTCGTTTCCCTTCTTGCGAGCACGGCTCCGCCGACAATCCCGGCGTCGTCGGCAAGCTTGGAAGCGAGGATCTCGATGCCTTTGGCCGTTCCGGAAAGCGCGTAGTCCTTCGCCGTCTCAATGATGATGGCCATCATGTCATCTTCCAGCGCGTCGATGATTCCTCCGCCCAGCACCACGACCTCCGGGTTGAGCAGATTGATCACATTGGCGACGCCGATCCCGATATACTCGGCCGCCTCTTCGATCATGCGCTCGAGAAACTTGTCGCCGCGGCGAAGCGCTTTGCGCAAGTCACCGCTCCGCATGTCGGTAAGGTCATCGCCCAGCATTTCCGTCAAGATGGTTTTCTGGCCGTCTTTCACGGCAGTTTGGATTCTGCGGAAAATCGCCTGGCGGCTGGCCAAGGCTTCGAAACAACCGCGATTGCCGCAACTGCACTTCGGACCGCCGACCTCAAGGATCATGTGGCCGATTTCGCCGGCGGTTTTGTTGAAGCCGGAGAACAGTTTGCCGTTTAGGATCAGCCCTGCGCCGATGCCCGTGCCGATAAAAATTCCGACCATGTGCTGCGGTTTTGACTGCAGTTCGGTTTCATACACCCCCAATGTGCAAATATTGCAGTCGTTTTCCACAAAAACGGGCACGTCGAGCAGCTTTTCGACCTCCTTCTTCAGCGGCACGTCTTCCCAAGACAGGTTGGGACCGACGATGACTTTTCCGCTTTCCGGATCCACGGGGCCTGGCGCGCCTACGCCAACTCCCTTGATTCTTTTCAAATCGAGGTCGCATTCATCCACGGCATCCCGCACGCACCGCGCCACGCGTTCGATGACCGCGTCCGGGCCGCGTTGCGCTTTGGTGCTGAGTTTGCTGCGTCCGGCGCACTTGAGGTGGTGGTTAA
Organism: Verrucomicrobiota bacterium; assembly: GCA_016209525.1. Lineage (GTDB taxonomy): Bacteria > Verrucomicrobiota > Verrucomicrobiia > Limisphaerales > SIBE01 > VHCZ01. The sequence goes on along the minus strand of JACQWK010000425.1, from coordinate 24,696 downwards.
AAACACCGGCCAGGATTTTCGTCCCTCCCAAATCCACGCCCACGAAGTGGTCCTGTTTGCTCGCCGATTCAGCCATACGGAATGAATGCCCGCCGATTTACTTTGGATTCTGCCCAAGACTCTGCGCTTCTTACAGCACAAAGATAACGCATCGGTCAATGAGGAAAGAGGAGATTCTCCGGAGAAGACTTCTGAAGCTTGCCGAATGGTGCCGTCGGCGTAGAATGCCCCCAGCGTGAGCAAACCAGAGCTTGCCTTTCCATGACGATCCGCAACCTACCTCTTATGAAGCCTCGAACTTTGACCCAAACCATGATCGTTCAGTTCGGATGCCTCGCCTGGACAGTTGCAGCCCTCGGGCAAAATGCCGTCAGCGGCGATGCGGGAAGCTCGGCTCCACCGGCGCCTGAAGGCCGCCCTGCGGCGGCTGTCTCGCGGCAATCCAGTGCAGCCAACAATCTCCAACTCGGCGTGTTGACAGCGGAGGTTTACACCGGCATTGGGGGCGCCACTTTGACAGAGCTTCGCAACAGCTCGAAGTACCGGTTGAATCGTCCGGACCGGATTGAATTCGCGAATATCTTCGAGTACCCGCCCGGCACGGCCACGCAACCGCCGCCGAATGGAACGATCGACGAATATGGCGTCAAACTTACCGGCTACATTATCCCGAAGGAAACCGCAGATTACGTATTTTCCATCGCTTCCGACGACAACGGCGAGCTCTACCTGAGCAGCGATGAGAGCTCGGCCAAGCAGGTCCGCATCGCTCGTGAAACGCAATGGAACAGCGTCCGCCAATTCGCCTCGACCGCCCGCCGGACCGGCTGTCCTTCCGCTTGCGAAAATGTGTCCCGGCCAATCCGATTGGAGGCCGGACGGCGATATTCCGTGCGGGCCGAGATGAAGGAAGGGGGCGGCGGGGATAATCTCGCCGTTGCTTGGACCAAGGCGAGTCAACCCCGAGCGGGCAATGGCGCGGTTCCAATTCTGGGCGAGTTCCTGGCCACGGATCGGCGTCCGCCGTCTCCTCCACAGATCGTCACGCATCCCCAAGGGCAAGTCGTCTCAGTCGGCACGCCCGTGACGCTCAAAGTGGACGTGTCTGGATTCGGCGATTTCACGTACCAGTGGTATCGCAACGGAAGCCCGGTGACCGGCGCAGCGTCGGCCACGCTGACCTTGTCCAGAGTGCAGGACAGCGAGGCCGGTGATTACTCTGTTCGCGTGGCCGGCGAAGCTGGTTCCGCGACCAGCCAACTCGCGCCGGTGCGCATCACCAACCGCTCGAATTTTCAGCTCGCCGTCCTTTCGAGTCCCATGCCAAACCCAGCCAATGGACATATTTATTACCTGCTGGACGCGAGCGGTTGGACCAACAGCGAAGCCGCGGCCGTCGCTCTGGGAGGGCACTTGGTGACCATCAACAACAGCGCGGAACAAACCTTTGTCTTCTCGAGCTTCGCCAACTTCCGCGGAGTGGCGCGAAACCCTTGGATCGGCCTGCGGGACACCAACCCTGCGAGCAACTCGACCAGCTCACAGACCCGCCGGAGCGAGTTCAGGTGGGTCAGCGGAGAGACTTCGACTTATTCGAACTGGGCTTTGGGCGAACCAAACAACCTAGGCGGCGAGTTCAACGTTCAGATGTGGACCAGCAACGGGACATGGAATGACGCCATCGGACGAACCGCCCTTTGCGGCGTGGTCGAAGTTGATGCGTCGTCCCAACCGCCAGCGATCACGGACCAACCCCAGAGCCAGACTCTGACGCAAGGATCAACCGTGACGCTGATTGTTCAGGCCGTTGGCGGAACCTCGCTGACCTATGAATGGCGAAAGAATGGCGTGGTGATCCCCACCGCTAACTCGGCCAATCTGACGTTGAGCAATGTCCAACCCTCCGATTCGGGGAGTTACACGGTCGCAGTTTCGAACGCCTCCGGCACCACGATTAGCCAGGAAGCCATTCTCTCCTTCCCCGCGGAGCCGGAGAGCGGCGCTGTGGTTTTCAATAATCGTGTGCCAGGCACTCTGGATGTTCGCGTCCTGCTTCCAGACGGCACCCCGGCGGGCTTAGGATGGATGGCCCAACTTTTTGGCGGGCCTGAGGGTGGGGTGCTGGCGCCGCTTCTCCCGGCCACAGGTTTTCGGACCACGAGCGCTTCGGCGCTCGGCTATGTCATGCCTGTCGTTGTCACCGTCAAAGGCCTTAAGCCGGGGGACAAAGGGACCTTTGTGGTGCGGGTGTACAATGGCCTTTCGTTCGAGACTGCCGCCATTGGCTTGGAGTCGAATCCTTTTACTCTGGTGGTTGGAGGAGGAACAATCCCGCCGCCGAACATCGAGGGGTTGAAATCATTCACCGTCGTGAAGAATGAGGGTGCCCGACCGTTCGTGGAGCGCCAACTTCCTGCGGCCTACACTCCGGGAGTAAAATTCACGGTCTCCTTAAAAGCTTCACCGCCCAGCACCATCAGCGTGTACGCGGTTGAAGATACCCCCCCTGAGGGCTGGATCGTGGGGATCGTCACCGAGGGCGGTCTGTACGACGCGGCGAACAAAAAAGTGAAATGGGGGCCGTTTTTCGACCGGAATGCGCGCGCCTTAAGTTATGAGATCACGCCTCCGGCCGCCGAGAATGGGCCGAAACAATTCAAAGGAACCAGCGCAATCGACGGCGTAAATGTGCTCATCGGAGGCGACAGCACGCTCGATGTCGCTGCCGCAACCCACCCGGCGGATAACAACCCCGTGGACAACCGGATCACCATCGATGAAGTCACTGCTTACGGTTTGGCGTGGAAGAAAGGCGCTTCCTGGCCCATCGGACCGAATCCCATCCCGATTGATTATCTCACCCGCGCAGGGGCGTTATGGAAGGATGGAGAGGCGTATCGGCTGGACCCCGCGCAGGGTCCTGCGCCCAAATGGTGGGTGAACACGCCTACACCGGGCAGGCTGTCGTTCCATGCGTTGAAACCGGCGGCGACCGGAACTTCTACCGCGATCAGCGTCTTGCCCCCGCTTTTCGTGCCTGGCGAGGCCATCCAAGTCCGGATTTCATTGAGACCGAAGGCCGGCGTGTCCGCTTATGCGGTTGAGGAGGCGATCCCGGCGGGTTGGGCGACGTCGAACATTAGCGATGGCGGCACGCTCGATGCCGTGAACAATCAGGTGAAGTGGGGACCCTTCTTTGATAGCATCCCCCGGGAGCTCGCCTATGATGTCGCTTCCAACCTGGAGTCGCCGGAAAGTGTGGAGTTCCACGGCACTGCCTCATTTGACGGCGAAAGCGTGACGATCGCCGGACAGCGGCAATCCCGTCTGACCAGCCGTTTGAAGTCGTTGGTCCTCTCGCCCAAAGGCGAATTTGAATTGGAAATCAAAGGCCGCACTGGAAAAGAGCTTGTCGTAGAAGCGTCCTCAAACTTGATTGACTGGGTTGCAGTGGGGACGGTTCTCAACTCGACGGGGAAGATCAAGTTTTTCGATCCAGCAGCCGCTCGTGAGCTGCGCTTTTATCGCGTCATCACGAAGTAGGCCGTTCGGCGCGCGTTGGAACCACGAACGCTTTCACCGCTGGGGCGAGACTCGCGTCGAGCGCTGACCTTCTTGCCGGCAAGGATTCCAGGGCTCGACAGGAGTCTCGTCCCACCTTGTGGTTCGGGGAAAACTTCCAATCCCGATGGGCGTGCATTGGGACCATGAACCGAGGATTGGCCTGGAGCGCGGGCGGCTCGCCCGCACTTTCGGACGAGGTTGAGAAACTCGCGGGCGAGCCGCCCGCGCGCCGATCAGGCAGTTCATCGAGATTAACCGCCCCCAACCCTATAGACCCGTCAACACGTCGGCGTGAGGTTCGTTATCGTTGTTCCAACGCCGAAGCGCGGTTTCTCCTCTGTCGAAGAGTTTTTCCTCCTTGAGATTTTCTGCGTGGCCGTCACAGAAAGTGACGTTGTAGGTGCCTCGGTGCCGGAGTTTGCTGGCTTTAAGTGCTCGCAGGCCGAAAGAGCTGTTGGGCGCTTGCATCTTATTTCGCTGATTGATGTCGAGCAGCCCAAATCCGTGGTAGCCGAGATCGCCTTGGATGTCATAGGCCGCTTTGAGCACAATCGGCAAAACGACGATGAGAGGCGCGTCTCCGAATGCCAGCATGTCGGCGGGTGCTCTGACCTTGGATTCGGGGATGGAAACCCACTCGTCCAATCCAAAAACCTTGGCATAGCCGCCAAGGCCAAGATCGCTAAAGTCGAACTTGGTTCCGTTAGCATTGTAACCGTAGCTGCCCAAAGGCACATTTTCCCTGTTTCCAAGGATGGTCATGCCTTTGTAGGTCGGGCAGCGATAGAGAGGGTCGGTCCATTTGCTCACCGTGTAGGGCTGCAATTCATCGTACCAATAGACAAACTCAGCGCTCGTTTCCGGATTCACGTTCCAAATTGGGTACGAGCCGTGATCATCCACGTACATGCTCGTCGCCAGCCCGATCTGGCGCAGATTATTCCTGCACTTGGCGGAAAGAGCAGCCGATTTCGCGGCGGACAGGGATGGGAGGAGCATTGCCGCCAGAATAGCGATGATGGCGATCACGACCAGCAGCTCGATCAGCGTGAACGCGCCGCAGTCACTTCGGACACCTCGGCGGCTCCTGAATGTCCCGTTCGGCGCGCTCTTCGAAACAGGGACGCCCCTGGTTTTTCTCTCCCGGTTAAGCGTGTCGCGAAGCGTTTTCACTCACTCTAACGGCCTTCCCCATCGTTCTGCCCCAGGCGACCTTCAGGGGACCGTGGTGACACGATAGAATCTGGTGGTCGTTCCTGAAGCCAAATTGTCTATCACGAAAATGTTTGTTGTGGTTTGCAGGAACGACCATGACTTCGGGTCGCCCAAGTCCGAAGTAGCTTCCACTTTATACGCGCTTGCCGTCGGATACGCGTCCCAGTTCAAGAGTACAACTCCAGGCCTCTTGGTCAGCATGAAGCCTTTGATTGCGGCGGGTGGCGGCGGCTCACTGGTAGTGTCTCCGTGGTTGGTTTCGAACATTCGAACAAAGGCAGTCGCCACGGAAAACTCATCGGGCGGCGGCGAACCTTGCTGCGTGGAGGTAATTTGGGCCACAATCCCGCGACCCGGCATGAGCCAGTAATAGGTTCGATAGAAATCGGTCTCCACGTTTTCGTACTCTCCTGCGCCGGAGATATCGGCCTTCACGTCCAGTTGAACCAATTCATTCAATCGGAGAGCGTCTCCAAAACCAATGCCCGGCAAGTTGATGATTCCGTAAGCGTCCACCTTCATGCTCGAAGTGTGCTCAAATCTAAGGTCCAGGCCGAAGAGATCTCCACTGATCACTTCCGGATCCGTCGGGTCCGGTTCCCCGCCGGAGAGTGCAATGTCGGCGTCGAAACTGGTCACGGTGGACCACGAGTCTCCGAAGCGGATCGTATCCGGAAAATCGACGATGGATTTGGAAAACGGGTGAGATGGGCGGCTTGCCCCAAAAATGCTCAAAAAGTTGGGGTCGTAGAAGCCGTAATTGATCCGTCCCACGCCTGGGACCTGTTCAAGGAATTGATAAGCTTGCGAGCCGTCGCCCTGTTCGGTCTTGCGTTCGGCGAATTTCGCTTGTGGAAAGTCTTTCCCAACGCCTCCGCGATCGATGCTTACGTAGTCAAACCGATAAACGTCATCGGTCGGACCTTTCGTGAAATTCCAAAAGTTCCCACCTCCGGCTTTGCCCGGCAGTCCCGAGACTGAGACGTTGCCCTTGTTGGCATGCACTTTGTAATACTGTCCAACTTGGTTGAACATGTCCTTCGCGGTGATCGCCACCGGCATCTGGGCACGCAGTGCGCTCGCCGCCGACAGGTTCAGGGCGAGAATCCAACCGACGCGAAAGAAGCATTTCGATGAACTCATATCATTCTCCGGGCTAGTCAGCAGTCTCTGCAACTGTTAGGGTGACTTGTAGCACTATCAGTGCCACCGGGATAGAAGTCTGCGGGCTGCTTGCACTTTGTCGCCTACGACAAAGATCGGCACAGCTCGAAGCCATTTTCGGCGTAGATTTTCCGCAGGTTCCAGTCCACGCACTACGCGGTTAATCTCCTAGACTCCTGGAGATTATCAAGACCCAACTTGCGGCTTTTTCGCGCGGCCTGCGGGCGAAGGCTCGCGATCTTTCGTCTTGTCCCGACCGAGCCATGCCGTATGGTCAAACCTCGAATCGTGAGTTTTCTCAATGCAATTCGGGCCTGGCTGTTGTGTCTCTGCCTCACTGCAGGCCCAAGCTGGCACCCTGGCTGCGCAGCCCAGGAATTGCCGTCGCCGCCCGAGGACAAAGTCGAGACTGTGAAAATCGAGCGCGGCAGCCTTTCGGCATTGTTCCGCGACAATTCGCAATCGCCTCGCGTCTTGAGTGGCATCGACTCGCTCTTCGGCGCCAGGGGTTACGCGGTTCTTTTCTTTGCCAACTACATGAACGACGTGGCGGAGGTGCCGATCCATTTCCGTGGAATCGAACAGGCTGGCGCCCCTGAAAAGTGGATTCGCGCCGAGGCACCCCCCGGACACCCGGATTACAGCACCGGGGGCACGTATCGGAGCGCGGTCACGGAGGGTCTCCAATACGACCAGGACCACAACTTCAAACTCAACCTCTGGAGTTACGACTACCCGCGGTTCACCCAACCGTCCACGGTTTGCCTGTGCCTAATCGGTCTGGGTGCTGGTATCTTTTGTGTGCGAAAGCGCCTCCAATAAAGGTTGAATGCTCGAAATCCGGGTCACTTCACGGCAGAGACGGATCCCGCCGATTGGAGAGTTCGATCCGCGATTTGCCGCGGTAATTCCGTTCTCCACCCGATTCCTTACGATTTGCAGATTTCCGCTCGCGCCACCATCGAGAACCGGGTAGGTGTCAGCTCAACACGGGCTTCCCGCCGTCGAGGATTTCCGCTACCTTCTCCAGGACATGAAGCTAGCCTATGACAACGAAGCTCTCGGACGGTTCTGCCGCGAACGCGGTATTGCCAGACTGGAGGTGTTTGGTTCGGCGTTGCGGGACGATTTCCGGCCCGACAGCGATGTGGACTTGCTCTGCACCCTGCGTTCCGACGCAAAATGCACGCTGCTCGGGTGGGCCGACATGCAGTTCAAGTTGGAGGAGATTTTTGGCAGGCCGGTGGATCTCGTCAGCCGGTGGGCCATTGAGCGCAGCAACAATTCGTACCGTCGTAACGCCATCCTCTCGGCGACCCGTCCCCTGTATGTCGAAGGATAGCGCTCATCTCGCTGACATTCTGGCGGCAGCGAAAGCTGTCCGCCGTTTCGTGTCCGGCGTGACCAAGGAGCAGTTTCTTGTCAATGAGGAGAAATACGAGGCTGTCAACCGCAAGTTTGAGATCATGGGCGAGGCTGCGCGGCGCCTGTCGCCTGGAACGCGCCAGCAGTTTCCCGATGTTCCATGGCAGCTCATTTCGGCGATGCGCAATATCCTTATCCACGACTACGATGACGTGGACTTAAATGTCGTCTGGGACACCGTGCACGACGATCTCCCTCCTCTGATGGCCAAGATCGAGACCTACCTCGCCACCCAACCGCCGGACGAATCGGGGATTTGACAAATGAATTCAGGGCGCTTCACGCCTTCACTCTCATCCACCCGTAGCGCGTACTATCCGGTTCGATGGCCAGCGCCGCGTAGGTTTCTTTCATTTTGGACATGTTGTCCGCCCGCAACTGGCCGAACTCGAGAATCGTCTTCAGCTCTTGGCTCATTCGCGATTCGTAATCTTTCGGCATAGGTTTGTAAGAGCCGGTGTCGAGCGCCTGGATGCCGTACAGCTTCGCGGAAGTCAGTCCCAGGATTTTCCGTTTGGCCCGTTCCGTGAGTTCGGGATAGCCCCAGCGCTTGCGCATCTCTTCCGGAATTTGAAATCGCCACAACGCCTCGATCTGCCATTGCGGCGTGCCGTACCAAACGGAGTCCGACCCGAACACAATCCGGTCCTCGCCCAAGAATTTCATGAGCTGACCCATGATGTGTGCGGCAATCGTTGGAAACGTGACGACGGAAGATGCCCAAGTCGTGCCAATCTCGGCGTAGCAATTCGGGAAAGGCTGCACGAGCTGCGCGTATTCGGTCGTCCAACTGATATTCGGCACGCCGCCGCGCAGTTTCTCGGCTTTCACCTCCTCCAGCGTGTCGGCCAGGAAGAAGTTTGGTTGAATGCAGGCGTGGTAGGTGATGAAGTTGAGCTTCGGCCAGTCGCGCGCCGCTTTCGGCATGTCGCCCGGATGGCCGCGGAGCGGATCGGGCGGGCCGGGCGCGAGACCTTTGTGAACGCAGATGTTGTTGAACCCCGGCCTCCGAGCTTGGAGTTTCTCGTAATTCTTTTGAATTAACTCAAACGTCGGATAGGCCACCGCTTCGTCATCGTGCCGCCATTGCCGCATGAGGCTGTTTGGATCGTTATCGACCTTCGCGGCGTTGGAAATGTTGTAGCCCTTCCATGAGTCCGGTTCGTGTTTGTCGATCTGTTCCTGAATCCATTCCAAGTTGCCTTTGCCGACATAGAGCAAGCCGTGGCAGAGCATGCGCGTTGAACCGGAAATCTCGTTGACGAAGTTGCGCGCAGCCGCGGTCTGTCCCGCCGTGAGCACTTCGCCAAGCTGAGCTTCCTGGGCGTTTTTCGGAGCCCGCCGCTGTCCTTCGATTTGGACGCCCGAAGCTGTCACATTGCTCAGCAAGCCGATGGTGACCTGGCTGTCGAGATAGACGTCCTTGATGAACTGCGTGATGTGGGCGTAAGCGGGATCAATCGGAAGGCCGACCAGCGCCGGATTCCAGACGCTCCAGCTCTGGCCGAGTTCGTCGAGTTGCTGTTTCGGATTGAATGGATTTGACTTAACGGACGGAGCGGAGGTTGGCCCTTGGGCAATGGCGCGCAAGCCAGCGGGCGAAGGACGGCTCCCGCGCACGAAGTGCAGTTGATCGTCAAAAACAAAGAGGTCTTTCGGCGGCCCGGCGGCGGCGAACGCCGCGGGTTCAAACAGCTCGGTCAGGCTGACGTTGAAAAATCTTCCAAACACCTCGTTCATCGCGAAGAGCGAGGCCGCCATGCCACCCGAACTCCTGAGAAACCGGCGCCGGTCGATGCCGAGTTTTCGGCTGGCTTGGTCGGACAGCTCTTCAATTCGAGCTTCGACGCGTTTCTGCTTTTCGGTTTGGGGCACGGGCATGTACTCGCCGTTGGAGATCATACGCGTGGGGATGGGCGAGCGGAGCGGCTCTGAGACGTCCGCGCGCGCGCATTGGGCGACTTGTTCCGCGTCGAGCAATCCATGGTCTTCCTCCCAAACGCGCCCTGATTCGTTCCATTTTTCAGAAGCCATATTCCTTTCCTCCGGTTTGTTGGTTGGTGTTTCGCGAAAGCACTGAATCCCACTCTACCAAGAATTGCCGGACAGACGACAATAATTGTTTGGCGCAGGAGACCGTGAATTCTGTTCTCAGGTTGAACAAATCCACGATTGGCTTCAGCGCCTGAAGCTATGACCTCGCTGATTCTCTCAAACGTAAACGTCCAGTCGGGATTGGGGAGCACAGGCGCCCTCGCGTGTTCCGACCAGCGCCTCGCCGATCGGAGCGGAGGTGAAACCTGGGCATGAAACATTGGTTATTCCCAACGCAAGAGTGCGGTCGGCGAGGGCGCCGACCACAGCACGCGAGGGCGCGTGCGCTCCCCATCGTTGGCGAAGTGGATCATAGACCAATTCTTTGATAAAACATGACGGCCTGAGACGTCTGAATGGAAGGACAAATGAACTATCGACCCATCGCCCTGGCCGCCCTTCTGGCGGGCCCGCTTCCGCCCGGCACTGCCGCGGTTTTCAATCTCAAAGTCGTGACCGACGCTTCGCCGGATTATTCCGATTTGCCAAGCTTGATTCACAGCGTCACCTCGAAATGGGAGACGCCCGAACAGAAATGTTGGGCCATGTTTTACTGGAACCACATCGCCCGCCGGCAAACCGCGCCGATGATCCTGCATGGCCTGGCACTGACCGATCCGATCCGCCAATTCAACGACTACGGCTTCACCATGTGCAGCACCATTTCCGGCATCAATTGCTCGATCTGGGACGCGATGGGTTTCAAGACCAAGTATTGGGACATCAGCTTGCACACCGTGTCCGAAGTCGAGTACGGCGGCCAATGGCACATGTATGACAACAGCATGACGGCCCTCTACACGCGGTGCGACGGCCGGACCCTGGCCGGCGTGGCGGACATCGGCAAGCCTGGCGCTCGGAAAGCCGTACACCGTTTCCGTTCCGTCCAACACACAATGGGGAGCCGGCGATCCCGACGGGACCAAACTGACCGACGGCGTGGCCGGTCCGCCCTATCCCGGCGGCACGGCCCCACGTTCGGCGTTGTGTTGGAACCAAGGCCAGAAGCCGGCGATCACCGTGGACTTGGAACGCCCCGAAAAATGCGGCGCATTCCGCATTCAACTGGGCGCGGGCTGGCCCTGGTGGGACGCGCTCAAGGGCCAGGTCAAGGATCAGGTCGAAGTGTTCACTTCGCTCGATGGTCAAGAATTTCGCAGCCAGGGATTCTTCGCGTTGAATCTGCGTTGGAAAGATTTTCCAGCCAATCATTTTTGGCCAGACGAAGAGGTCGTCGCAGCGCACGTTTATGATCTTGTCGCGCCGACGCCGGTAGCAGCGCGCTACGTTCGATTCCAAGTGACACCCGCGCGGACCTTGACCGTCAGCGAAGTGGAAGTGCTGGATGCGATCCAATACGAGCCGTTCGACCTGCGCGTCGCTTTGCCGGATGAACAACACGCGATGCGCCGTTAAGACAAGGCCTGAAATCCCCGCGCTGGGTAGAACAGGCGACCCGCCTGTATCGTCCGGCGACTCGCCGGACGAAAGGGCGGGGAGCACTAAACCGGACCGAGCGCTGGCTTCCTGCCGACGCCGTGTGCAATTCCGGTTGGCCAGTCGACCATACTGCCCATCTATGAAGGGGCCCGAAGCTGTAACAATTAAGTGACTTGTGGACCTGCCCGGCGACAAAGGCACCTACATCCTGCTGGTCACTGTCTCCCAGATGAAACGCCTGAAGATCGGTCGGCTCGGAAGTTTCGACATCATCCCCGGCTTTTACGCCTATGTCGGCAGCGCAGCCGGCGCTGGAGGCCTTCGCGCCCGTATCAGCCATCACCTGGAATCCGTCGCCCAACCGCACTGGCACATCGACTACCTGATGGCGTTCGCCACACCTCTGGAAGTCTGGTTTGCCATTTCGGACCGGAAAATGGAGCAAGATTGGGCCGAGTTGTTGCGGCGCGCCTCATTTTTTCGCGAGCCGATCCCGCGTTTTGGTTCATCGGATTATCGCCGCAGCCGGACGAGCCATTTGTTTTACGCGAAACGCCGGCCTTCATTCCGCTGGTTCCAACAACAAGTCCGAGGAAGTTTCGCAACGCATATCGTGCCTTGCCAGATTATCCAAAATCCGCGTTGAACAAATCCGCCTTCGCGGTCGTCGCGTGATATATGAAACCTCAATCTGACCCGACATGCCCTTTTTTGCCCAGCCTCCGCCAATTTTGGATGGCGTCCGCCGCCTTGTCCGGCGTTTGCATTTCGCTATCGCTCGCGGTCCGCGCGGCGGAGACCGCTCGAGAAGCGGCAAACGCCGCCGTGCCGCCTGTGGTCATCTCGGCTGGCCCGGAATGGATTCCGCTCAAAACGGAATTGGAAATCGAACCGGGATCCGCGCTCGACTTCTCTGGGATGGGGTTTGTGGACGCTCCAGCGGGCAAGCATGGCCGCGTCATCGCGCGCGCCGACGGCCAATTCGCTTTCGCCAATTCACCGAACACGCCGCGCCGGTTTTACGGTGTGAACCTCTGCTTCGGTGCTCACTACCTGCCGCACGCGGAAGCGGACCGGTTGGCGGAGCGCCTGGTGCGGCTCGGCTACAACGCGCTGCGCATTCATCATTACGAACGCGACCTGGTCCAGGGCCAATCCCCGACCACTACGCTGAATGCGCAAAAGCTGGAACAGTTTGATTATCTCATGGCCGCACTGATCCAGCGCGGCATCTATCTCACCACTGATTTGTATGTGTCGCGCAGCGTGCCGTGGCGCGAAGTGGGCGTTGACCGCGATGGCCAGATTCCGATGGACACTTTCAAAATCCTGGTGCCGGTGCACGCTGGAGCATTCGAGAATTGGAAACAATTCGCCCGAGCGCTGCTCGATCACACTAACCCCTACACGAAGCGCCGTTACGCTGACGAACCGGCTCTGGCGTGGTTGTCGATGATCAACGAAGGCAACTTCGGAAATTTCTACCGCGACCTCCGCACGTTTCCCGAATGGACGCGGGCCTGGAACCAATGGCTGGCGCGCCGCTATCCAACGCGTGGGGCCCTTGCGGAGGCCTGGGGCAACGACCTTAAGGAAACCGAGAAGCCCTCGGACAACAGCGTTGCGCTCCCTGAGAACATGCGCGACAGCAGCCTGCGCGCGCGCGACTGCGTCGCGTTTCTGTCCGAGACCGAGCGCGACATGGTGCAGCGCATGAAGAGCTTTTTGCGCGATGAACTGGGCTGCCGCGCTCTGGTGAGCAACGCAAACTCTTGGACCTACTTCGTGACCGACCAATCGGCCCGCACGGTCTATGATTATGTGGATGACCACTTTTACGTGGATCACCCGCAATTCCTGCAAAGCCCGTGGCGGTTGCCCAGCAAATGTCCCAACACCAGCCCGATTGGAGAAGGCGCGGCGGGCGGGCGCAGCAAGACTTTCACGCGTTTGTTCAACAAGCCGTTCACGATCACCGAATACAACTACTCCGGGCCGGGCCGATTTCGCGGTGTCGGCGGAATTCTCACGGGGGCAATGGGCGCGCTTCAGGGCTGGAGCGGGATTTGGCGGTTCGCTTACAGCCACAGCCGCGAGGCCATGTTCACACCGTTGCGCATGGGTTATTTCGATTTGGCGTCGGATCCACTGAGCCAGGCAGCCGAACGCGCCTCATTGTGTTTGTTCCTCCGCGGCGACCTTCAACCCGCGCCACACAGCGTCGCACTGATGATGACAGACGCGGACCTGGCGTCCCCGGCTTCGCGCATTCCCAACCTCCATCCGCGCTGGCACTGGATGGCCTGGATCACACGCGTCGGCACTCAAGTCGTGCCGTCCGCCGGGAAAGCTCCCGCGCACACGGCCATCCTGCCTTTGGGTTGGCAGACTCCGGCGAGTGCGTATCCTGCCAAATCGGCGTCGTCTCTGAATCCTTATGCCGCCGAGGACACGCAACTACTCGCGGCTTTGAAGAAGCTTGACGTAGGTGGAGCCGCTGAGCCCGCTCGGAAATTCTTCCGGAGCGAGACCGGCGAAATCACAATCGACGGGCCGCGCAACGTGCTGGTGCTCGACACGCCGCGAACCGCCGGCGGCTACGCGCCCGCTGGACAAAACATCGAAGCGGACAAGGGTGGCGTGCGCGTCCAGGTGGAAGGAAGCGACGCCACGGTCTGGGTGAACGCCCTGGACGAACACCCGATTCGCCAAAGCCGGCGCCTGCTCGTGACCCATTTGACGGATTTGCAGAACACGGGCATCCGATACGCCGAAGAGGCGCGGCAAATTCTCCAAGCTTGGGGCCGCTTGCCGCACTTGGTTCGCGCTGGAAAAGCGACCGTTTCCATTCGATTGGAAATGCCGGCGCGGCACAAAGTCTGGGCTCTGACGCCGAGCGGACAGCGTCTGGCAGAAGTTCCAGCGCAATTTGTGGACCGCACTCTGGTCTTCACGGCGGACGTGGCGGCCGACCCTGCCTCCGGCGCGCGCATGATCTACGAAGTGGCCGCGCCGTGAGCGGTGAGTTGGAATTCGGGTATGTGTGGATCAGAGGGGGTGTATTGAAAATGGGTGGAACGGCCTACCAGCCCGTCTCCGGCGGCAACCTGCCGCCGAAAATCGCAGCGGGCTTGTCTCCTACTGCAACGGGCCAGTGGCCTCTCCCACCCAAAAGGCATTTCCAAAACACCCTCGTAGTCGGAATGGTGCGCTTGATTTGGGGAGCGCACGCGCCCCGCGGGCAGTGTTCCGCGCCCCCGCGGAACACAGGAGCGCTTCTCCAAGGCCTTACGCCTAGCTGCCGACGTGACCCTCCCTCCGACCAGCGAGCACGCCGGTCGGAACACGCGAAGGCGCGTGTGCTCCCCCGAAACGAACCGCACACGCAAAAACGCCAGCAATTCTCATTTTGACGACAGGCACGACCTGCGACCCGCTTGTAGTCCCGGCTTTAGCCGGTTTTTTCGCGCTGGCCGGATAAAGCCGGGACTACATACGGGTCATAATGAGAATTGCTGCACAACAACGTGCTTGAGCGGCGGGGCCAGCCAGGATTACGATTGCCCGATGAACGACAGTGAAGCACCGAAAGGAGTCGCCGTTCCTGGCCCGCGAATCTGGCCGCTCTCAGTGAAGGCCTATCACGCGCTGGGTGACATGGGCCTTATCCCGGAGAAAAGCGAACTGCTTTACGGCCAGATCTTTCAGAAAATGTCAAAGTCTCCCTACCACCGGTTTCTGTCCCAACGCTTGCTCCGCCTGCTCCAATGCGCGCAACCTCCGGGCTGCTTCGTCTGGCAAGAACAGCCGATCACCTGCGCAGACTCCGAACCGGAACCTGATCTTGCCGTCATCCGCGGGAACGAGGAGGAGTACGCAAACGATCACCCCCGCACGGCCGAGTTGGTGATCGAGGTGTGCGTGACCAGCCACGAGTACGACCGCTCCAAGCTCCGCGCCTACGCGAGCGCCGGCGTGAAGGAATGCTGGCTCGTGCTCGGGCCGGAGAAAAAGATCGAGGTCCACCGCCAGCCGACGGGCGAACAGTTCGCAGAGTGCGCCGTTTACGGCCCCGGCGGATTGCTGACCAGCGCGGCGGTTTCGGGTCTTACAGTGGAGTTGGGCGGCCTCTTTGCAGCGGGACAAAAGTGAGAGCCATTCCCCGAAAGCAACGCGCTCCTGAATACTGATTGAGAAGACCGTGAGATGGACGACGACTCGGCGTTCGCAGTCCCGGCTTTAGTCCCGGCCAGCGCGAGAAAACCGGCTAAAGCCGGGACTACAAGCGGGTCGCAGGTCGCGCCTGTCGTCAAAATGAGAATTGCTGCTTTTTCAACTGTTGACGCTGAATCCGTTGCGCTTTCGTCCATCGATTTGCTACGTTTCAGTCGTGTCATCGAAAATCCTCGTTGTTCCGGACAAATTTAAAGGAACGTTAACGGCTCAAGCTGCCGCGCAATCAATCGCTCAAGGCTGGCGGGAGGTTCGGCCTGGCGAGCAGTTGGACTTGTTGCCGATGAGCGATGGCGGGGACGGGTTTGGAGATGTCTTGAGCGGGCTGGTGCATGCTGAAGCCCGCAAGGTGGAGACCGTTGATGCGCACGGCCAACCCCGGGAAGCGACTTGGTGGTGGGAACCAAGCAGCAAGACCGCCATCATTGAGTCCGCGCAGGTGATCGGGTTGGCGCTATTGCCGCCGGGGAGGTATCACCCTTTTGAACTCGATACTTTTGGGCTGGGAGCCGTCTTGCGGGCTGCGGCGGCTCAAGGTGCACAGGAGTGCGTGATCGGAATCGGCGGCAGCGCCACCAACGACGGCGGATTTGGAGTTGCTCGGTCCATGGGCTGGGCCTTTCTCGGCGAATCCGGAGAACCAATCGAAAAATGGACCCAACTGGATCAGTTGGAGCGGATCATCCCTCCGAGGACCGGACGCGACTTCTCCATCAAGCAACGCACCCCTGCACCCCTCCCAGGAGGTGAACCTCTGTCAGCGGCACGGTGCGTAGCTCCCCTCCTTGGGAGGGGTACGGAGGTGGGTTCACCGTCACAAACGAACGTCGCAAGTGCGTTGAAGCTTCCCGTGATGCGCGTGGCGGTGGACGTCCAGAATCCGCTCCTGGGACCGACGGGCGCCAGCCGTGTTTACGGTCCGCAGAAGGGCCTGGGCATGGAAGACATGCCTAAGGCGGAAGGTTGCTTGCAGCGTTTGAGGGTGGTGAGCGAGCGCGATTTGCGACTGACCCCTTCGTCTGTTCCCGGTGATGGTGCAGCCGGAGGGCTGGGTTTCGGCCTGCGTTGCTTTGCCGGAGCCCAATTGGAATCGGGCTTCAAGCTCTTCGCTCGGTACGCCCGGCTGGAAGAACGAATTCGTTCGTCGCAGTTGGTGATCACAGGCGAAGGAGCCATCGATACTTCAACCCTGATGGGCAAAGGTGTCGGCGAAGTTGCGGGGCTCTGTCAAAGGCACGGGGTGCCGTGCATTGGAATGGCTGGCGCGGTGGAGAATGCATTGCGGAGCGCAGAGCCAGCCGGTCCGTTCCGGCGAGTGTTCGGAATAGCTCCCGATCTGGCCGATCCCGAACGGGCCAAGCGCGACGCCGGTGTGTGGTTAGCACGCCTGGCCGCGCGGGTGGCTGAAAGTTGGACGCACACCGGGTGATGAACCGTAGGAGCCGACGTGAGAAGATTCAAACGGAATGAGGCTCGGCATCCAAACACTTCCGCACCATTGCCGCCAGCGTCGGCGGATTGAAAGGTTTGGAGAGAAGGCCAGCGCCTTCAGACAGGGCTGAATTCCGCGCTTTTAGGTCGGTCCTGTGGCCACTGGTGTGCAAGACCTTTAGACGCGGGGATTCAGCCTTCAGCATTCTGGCGAGTTCGATCCCGGACAACTCTCCCGGGATGATCAAGTCCGTGAGCAAAAGGTCAATCTGATCGCTTTGGGAACGCCACACCTCGAGGGCCTCGCGGCCATTGCCTGCCTCCAGCACCCGATAGCCATAGGTGCCCAGAACGCGCGCAAGCAGTGCTCGGACGGAAGGTTCGTCTTCGACAATCAGTACCGTCTCCGTTCCGCCTTTGACTTGTTCGGGTGAACCTGCCGACGGAACGGACTGAGGCAGGTCGTCTGGGGATGGGAAATAGATCCGAAAGGAGGTCCCGAAACCGAGCCGGCTCTCAACCTCGATCCAACCTTGATGTTGCTTGATGATCCCATAGACCGACGCCAAACCGAGCCCACTTCCTTTGCCGACATCTTTCGTGGTGAAAAAAGGTTCGAAAAGTTTGGCCAGGGTCTCCTGCTCCATTCCGCAGCCCGTGTCGGTTACCGTCATCCGCACGAAACGCCCAGGCCGCGCCTCGCGGTTGCCATGCACGTACGCCTCGTCGATCTCGGCCGCCGCGAGCTCGATCGTGAAATTGCCCCCTTTGGGCATGGCATCTCGGGCATTGAGCGCCAGATTGATGATGACGTGTTCGAGCAACGTGGCGTCCGCGTGAATGGGAGGCAGGCGCCTCGGGCAAATGAGCTGCAGGGCGATGGTTTCGCCGAGCAGACCGCACACCATCTGGCTGGCCCTGGCCACGACGTCGGCCAAGTCCAACCATCGCGGCTGCATTCTCCGCTTTCGGCTGAAGGCCAGCAGTTGCGCCGTCAAATTGGCCGCGCGTTCGGCGGCGACCGCAACTTCAGCCAGCGATTCCCGAGCTTCGGCATCGAGCGCTGTCTTAGCCAACAGAAGGTCCACGTGTCCCTGGATGATCGTCAGGATATTATTGAAGTCGTGAGCCACTCCGGCCGACAGTTGTCCGACGGCCTCTAGTTTCTGAGAATGGCGCAGTTGCGTTTCGAGATTGAGACGCTCCAACGCTCCGCCGCAGTGATCCGCCAGCGCCTGCAGGGTCATGAGATCCCTTGGCTGGTAGGCCTTGGGCCGGTAGCTTTGGATCGTGAGCGAGCCGATGACGGCCTCGCCATTGCGGATCGGGACAAACATCAGGGAAGCCGAACGGCGGCTCGTGTCGCCGAACCCAGTAAATTCAAGAGGCGCCTCCTCGCTATCGCCGCGCAAAATCAACTCCGCCCCTCGCTCGATCACACGCCGCATCATCGGGCTCGGCGGCTTGCCGGTCAAAGGGTCCGGCACATTGACGCGCCGGCCGTCGATCGTGTCGATGCTGATCAAAGATTGGACGAGGTTTTGGCCGGCGGCAAACACGTCGAGCGCGCACGCGTCCCATCCGAAGAGTTCCTGAGCGGTGTCCACGATGATTCGGGCCGCGTCTTTGGGCGTGTTCGTGGCGCTGAGGCGGTAGGCCAGTTTGGAAAGCGCGGCGGTTCGAATTTCGGACTGCTGGCGCTCAGCGGCTTCCTGGATGCGAGCCATTGCTCCGGCGCAATGATTGGCCAGGGTTTGCAGGGTTTCCAGATCCTCCGCCCGGTAAGCCTCCGCCGCGTAACTTTGCACCGACAAAATGCCGACCGTCCTGCCGCCGTCGAGGATTGGCACAAACATCAGGGAGGCGGATCGGCGGGCCGTGTTCCCGATGGGGGTGAGATCAGGTTCACTCCGACCACATTCGGCAGAGATTCTGTCCCCCGACACGGGCGGCATCTTGCCCCCTGAACTTTGAGACAGGACAGACCCATGAAGTGACAGGCCGGAAGCCCGCTCTGCTTTCTCAGAGCCAGCCGCGTTCAGTTCTGCTGAGCGTGGGCCGCGCAGGATCAACTGAGGACCTTCGCTCAAAACGCGCCGGCTCATGGGCGTCGGCTTCACGCCAATCAGCGACTCCGGCACTTCGACCTTTCGACCGTCGATAACGTCGATGGTCAGAATGGGCACCGTGACCTCCGCCGTCTTGTCATACAAATGGAGAAAACCCGCGTCCCATCCCAGCAAGTCTTGCGCGCAATCGAGAATGATCCTGGCGGCCTCTCTCGGCGTTGTGGCGGCCGCCAACTTCTGGGCGAGCCTCGAAAATGCGTGGATGCGAATCTCGGCCCGTTTGCGTTCGGTGATGTCGCGATAGTTGACGACGACGGCGTGGACACTCGGTTCATTGAGCAGGTTGGTCCCGATCGCGTCGAACCAAAGCCAGGCGCCATTCCTGTGCCGTCTGCGAAACTGGGCCGTCACCGTCGCACCGGGCTTGGCCAGCAAGCTTTCCAATTGTTCCGCCACGGAAGGCAGGTCGGCTTCGTGGACGTGGGTGAGCGCCTTTGTTCCGACCACTTCGGCGGAGGAGTAGCCGAGCATCCGGGTGATGGAAGGGCTGGCGTAAAGCAGTGTCCCCTCCGCGTTGAGCAGCACGATGCCATCGGAACTGTTTTCAATGAGCGCCCGGAACCTCTGTTCGTTTTCCCTCAGAGTCGCGTCCGTCCGCTCACGCTGCCGCCGAACACGGTAAAGGATTTCCGCCATGGCGAAGACGGCCGCAGACAGACTCAAGATCGTTTTCACCGAACGGATCGGGTTCGGGTAGAGAAGGTGGATAACGACGCCACCCACCGCGATGGCCACGAATTGCATCCCCCAGAAAGCAGGTCGCCGATAGAAAAGAGGAGCGACCAGAATTGGCGGGACCAGCAGATAGAGGATTCCATCTATCCGCCATTGCGCCGCGCTGATTCCAGACAATAGGGCCAACGCGGCAAACCAAGCGAAGGCGGCTCCTTCGGTTGGAAGTTTGGCTTTCAAACGCTGGATGTCTCGTCGCTATCGAGGCACTTGCGAACCGTCGCGACGAGGGCTGTGGGATTGAACGGCTTGGCCAAGAAATTCACTCCTTCCCGGATGGACGGGTTTTCGGTTTGAGCATCAACGCGGTAGCCGCTGTTATAGACGACCTTCAATCGAGGAGACGCTGCCTTCAGCCGGTCTGCTAGCTCAATCCCCGACGGTTTGGCTGGCATGACAAGATCGGTGAGCAGGAGATCGATCTGGTCGCGCCGCTGGTCATAAACTTCGAGCGCTTGCCGGCCATCCGCCGCTTCGAACACGCGATAGCCGTGAACGGTCAAGGCTTCGCGCACCAGCTCGCGCACGGCGGGATCGTCTTCGGCCAGGAGGATCGTTTCCGTCCCGAGCTTCCCTTTCTCCATCGGCGCCGGGTGAGCGCCCGGCTCGGCGGTCCGGGTGCTCGCTGGCAGGAAGATTCTGAACGTCGTGCCCGACCCGACCTCGCTTTCGACTTCGATCCAGCCTTGATGTTGTCGAATCGTCCCATAGACGGTGGCTAAACCCAAACCGGTGCCTTTGCCGGCGGCTTTGGTGGTGAAGAACGGTTCAAAAACGCGGCCCAAGGTCGCGGCGTCCATCCCGCAGCCCGTGTCCATGACGGTCAGGCAAACGAACTGGCCCGGCCGAGCCCGTTGGTGATGCCGGACATAAGCTTCGTCGATTTCAATCGCGATCAAATCGATCACGAGCCTGCCGCCTTTGGGCATTGCGTCTCGAGCGTTCAAGGCCAGATTCAGAACGACCTGCTCGAACACGCCGATATCGGCGTCCACGAGCGGAAGCCGGCTCGGACGGTTGACTTGCAGTTCGATGGCCTCTCCCAGCAGCCCGCGCAACATTTTGCTGAGATTGGCAATGACCTCGCCCACGTCCAGCGGCCGGGTCTGGATCAGCCGTTTGCGGCTGAACGCCAGCAATTGGGAGATCAACTGCGTGGCGCGTTCCGCAGCCAGGACGACTCGTTCCATGGAAGAGCGCGCATCCCGATCCAGCTTCGCTCGGCTCAGGAGCAGGCTGACGTGGCCTTGGATGACGGTCAGGACGTTATTGAAGTCGTGGGCCAGCCCCGCCGAGAGTCGGCCGACCGCTTCCAGTTTTTGGGAATGGCGGAGCTGCGCCTCCAGCGACAGCCGCTCCGTCACGTCGCGAAAGTTCACCACGACCGCCTCCACGCTGGGTTCACGCAGGAGATTGGCCGCGGTGGCTTCGATCCAAATCCACGAGCCATTCTTGTGGCGCTTGCGAAACTGGAGCCAGACGGTGCCGCCCGGCGTTGCCAGCAACTCCTTCAGTTTTTCCCGGGCCGCCGGAAGATCCTCCTCGTGGACGCGGTCCAGCACGTTTGCGCCGCCGACTTCATTGGCGGAAAGACCGAGCATTCTCGAAATAGCCGGGCTCGAATAACGGACTATTCCATCGGCGTCAAAGAGTGCGATGCCGTCCGAGCTGTTCTCGATCAGCGCCCGAAAGCGCTGCTCGCTTTCCCGCAACGCGTTTTCCATCCGCTCGCGCTCTGTGCGCAAGCGGTAAAGAATTTCCGTGATGGCAAAGAGCGCCGCCGACACGGCCAGGATGGTCTTCACAGACAACAACGGCAGCGGAAAAATCTTGTGCACGACCAGGCCTCCGACGGCGATCGCGATGAATTCCATGGTTAGGAACACGGCGCGCTGGCAGAAGAGCGGCGCCACCACGACCGGGATAATGAGGAAGAATAGGAGCGCGTCGGTTCTCCACACGACTGCGGCGAGTCCAAGGCCGGCTGCCAGAACCAAGTAACCCAACAGAATCCCGATTTCGGCGGGGCGTTTGTGCTTCAACGTAGGACAATTCTGAACGCTCCTTCTAAAGTTCTCAAGCCTTCTGTGCGTCAGCAAAAATACTGCTGGCACAACCGGCGCTCTCTAGTATCGTACCGACCACTTTAACGAAAGTTGATGACATGCAACCTACTGGCGATATCGCACTGATTGGGCTGGCCGTCATGGGCCAGAATCTGATTCTCAATATGAACGACCACGGTTACACGGTCGTGGCCTACAACCGGACGGTCTCCAAAGTCGATGATTTTCTGAACAAGGAAGCCAAAGGCACCAAAGTGATCGGCGCGCATTCGATCCCCGAAATGGTTTCCCTCTTGAAGCGGCCGCGCCGCGTCATGCTGATGGTCAAAGCGGGTGCGGCGGTGGACGAGTTCATCGAACAAATCATCCCGCATCTTGAACCGGGCGACATCATCATCGACGGCGGCAATTCCCTCTTCGAAGACACGAACCGCCGCGTGACAGCGCTCGAAGCCAAAGGTTTGCTCTACATCGGCACCGGTGTTTCCGGCGGCGAAGAAGGCGCCCGGCGCGGACCCAGCATCATGCCCGGTGGCTCCCCGGCCGCCTGGCCTCACGTCAAACCCATCTTCCAGGCGATCGCCGCCAAAGTCTCGGATGGCTCGCCGTGCTGCGATTGGGTGGGCGAACAAGGCGCCGGGCATTACGTGAAAATGGTCCATAACGGGATCGAGTACGGCGACATGCAACTGATCTGCGAGGCTTACAACCTGATGAAAACCGGCCTCGGCATGACTCCGGCCGAAATGCACCCGGTCCTCAAAGAATGGAACGAAGGCGATCTCGAATCCTACTTGATCGAAATCACCCGCGACATTCTGGCCTTTAACGACACGGACGGCCAGCCGCTCGTGGAAAAGATTCTCGACACGGCCGGCCAGAAAGGCACGGGCAAATGGACCGTGGTCAACTCCCAGGACTTGGGCATACCGATCACCCTCATCGCGGAGGCGGTTTATGCCCGTTGTGTCTCCGCGCTCAAGGACGAACGCGTGAAAGCCGCGAAAAAGTTGAAGGGACCGCGTCCCTCCATCCCCGGCGACCGCGCCAAGTTCATCGAATGCATCCGCCAGGCGCTCTACGCCTCGAAGATCGTCAGTTATGCGCAGGGCTACATGCTCATGCGGACCGCGGCCAACGAATACAAGTGGAATCTCAATTACGGCGGCATTGCGCTCATGTGGCGCGGCGGCTGCATCATCCGCAGCCGCTTCCTCGGCAAGATCAAAGAAGCGTTCGACAACAATCCGAAACTGACCAATCTGATGCTCGACAATTATTTCCGCGGAGAAATCAAGAAGTGCCAGAAAGGCTGGCGCAACGTCGTGGCCGCCGCGGCCAAGAAGGGCATCCCGGTTCCGGCGTTCAGCACGGCGCTGGCTTTCTACGACCAGTACCGTGCCGAGCGATTGCCCGCCAATCTGCTCCAGGCGCAACGCGACTACTTTGGCGCCCACACTTACGAGCGGATCGATCAGCCGCGCGGCCAATTCTCCCATACGAATTGGACCGGCCGCGGCGGGCTGGTGGCTTCGGGGACCTATACCGTGTGATATGGATCGCCAAAGCTGAAGGCGATCTCCACTCGTGCGAACGAGAGAACCGAGCCCGGAAACATCCTAACTACGACAGCGCTTGTTTTCATGCGCGGCCATGCGTGGAGAAATGCCTCAAGGCGCGCTTGCAGGAAGCGAGCATTCCGTTCCCAAGAACACACGACCTGGAGGAGCAACAGCCCGAGACGAAATAAGACCCCAGCACGAGTAAGTCAAATGACTGATCCAACTCAAATCTTGAAAGACTTCAAACCCGCCAAAGAATTCTTCATCGGCATCGATTCCGACGGTTGCGTCTTCGACACCATGGAGATTAAGCACAAAGAGTGTTTCGCGCCGATGTTCATCAAACACTTCAATCTCCAGGCCGTGAGCAAATACGCCCGCGAGACTTGGGAATTCGTGAACCTCTATTCCAAGACGCGAGGTACGAATCGCTTTCCCGCGCTGTCACGAAGTCTAAACTTGCTGCGCGTCCGCCCGGAAGTCATCGCGCGCAACGTCGTCATCCCGGACACCAAGGCGTTGGACAAATGGGTCGCCCGCGAAACCAAGTTGGGCAACGCCACGTTGGCCGCCGAGGTGAAACGCGGCAACCAGGGTCTCGAACAAGTCAAACGCTGGTCCGAGGCCGTGAACGCCCAGGTCGAGGACATCGTCAAGGGGGTTCCCCCGTTCCCGCTCTTTCGCAAAAGCTTGATCAAGATGACCGAAAAAGCCGACACCCTGGTGGTCTCACAAACTCCGGCGGAAGCTCTGGCTCGTGAATGGGCGGAGCACGGCATCGACAAATATCCTAAGATCATTGCGGGACAGGAAATGGGCACAAAGACCGAGCACATCAAGTTTTCCGCCAAAGGCAAGTATCCCGAGCAGAAGATTCTCATGATTGGAGACGCGCCGGGCGACTTCAAGGCGGCCAAAGGGAACGGGGCTCTGTTCTATCCGGTCATTCCGGGGAGAGAGGAAGCGTCGTGGAAACGCTTCTACGAAGAAGCGCTGGATCGGTTTTTCGCCGGCAAATATGCCGGCGCCTACGAAGCCGCGTTGGTCCAGGAGTTCGACGCTTCGCTTCCTGAAAAGCCGGGCTGGGCTCGCTAAGAAGGTCATCAGTAAATTGACATGAAATATGCCCCTCACCCCATCCCCACTGCTGTTGAACCAAGGTCAACCGGCCGTTTCTTGCTCTTAATCGTGCTCTTACTCCGGAACTCCCTGGAGAGATCAAGATTACGAGTAAGAGTAAGAGCAAGACATGCTCGGGATGGAATCGAATTCATTCTTAATTCAACGGCATTGCATCCCATCCCTCTCCCCATCG
Source organism: Verrucomicrobiota bacterium (assembly GCA_016209525.1). Lineage (GTDB taxonomy): Bacteria > Verrucomicrobiota > Verrucomicrobiia > Limisphaerales > SIBE01 > VHCZ01. The sequence continues at coordinate 326 of JACQWK010000425.1, read as the reverse complement.
GATGGGGGGAGGGTGTCCGATTTGCCCGCCGTAGGCTTGGCGAAGGCGGAAGCACGCGTGAGTGGCGTCGGCATACTTCTGAACTCATTAAGAGCGTACCATAGCCTCCTTTCTTGAGGGGTCATGAACGGAAATGCGGCACCGCCCATCGGCTTCGGCCTCAGAGCCCGTCTGAAGAATGGGTGGCGCGGGCAACCTGCCCGCTCCGGTCGGCAACTTGCCGAGTTTCTGTTTAACGCCGTTTCTGGTGTAGCGCAGAGTTGCACTCTGCCGTATCGCCGATTTGCAATCGGCGGCGGTTCGGCAAGTTCCGAGACGTTGGGGTT
>JACQWK010000424.1 GCA_016209525.1 Verrucomicrobiota bacterium | reverse complement strand
GCGCGCGTACTTCCCGGATGCAGCGGCAGAGCGGCTTCTCGACGAAGAGGTGTTTGCCGTGGCGCAACGCGGCCATCGCGATCGCGAAATGCATGTGGTCGGGCACGCTGACGACCACCGCGTCGATCTGGCCGGCCATCTGCTCGAACATCACCCGATAGTCGCTGAACCACTTCGCCTCGGGAAATCGCGCGAGGGCGCCGCCGAGCTTCGCGTTCCGCGCGACCCCATCGCGGCCGCGGGCGAAATCGACGTCGCAGAACGCGACAATCTGCTCGTGCTGCAGCGCGGAGAGCGCCGCCGTGCCGCGGCCCCCCACGCCGATGAGGGCGAGTTGCAGGCGTCCGTTGGGCGACGAGGGCGCCGCGCCGCGCAAACCGGCGCGCGCGAGCAGCAGCGATCCCGTGGTGAGCGCCGCCGTTTTCAGAAATTGCCGGCGCGGAGTGGAGTGCGGTGCGGAGGGACTTTTCATTGGGATAAAGTGAAGGAAAACGGGTCCGAGTGGCCGAGGTTCGATGGCAGGCGTGCAAGCGCAGGCCCGCGATGCCGGACATGATGAGCGATCGGACCGCGGCGCACGAGATCGTTTACCTGGGCCATCCCGGGAGGCAGCGGAGGCATTGCCATCGAGCGCACGCCATCAAAGGACAGCCCCGACTTCGAGCTGCAGCGCGAGTGAGGCGATCATCGTTCCCCGCTCGCCGCTCAATCAAAGAGTCGGTCGCCAACCCGGAAATTTTCCGCCGCGGCGCATGCCGCGAACCCCAATCTTGGAAAATCTCTCACGCGGAGCCCGCGGAGACGCGGAGGCTTGCCCGCCTTTGGTGGGAACCGGCGTTGCTCTCCGCGCCTCCGCACGCTCCGCGTGAGCATCCGTCCCAAGCACGGAGACAAACATCTTGGTCGCCGCGATCGCGTGAAGTGATGCCGACGAGTCGTCGAAGGTGGCAAGCGTTGGTCGCACGATCCGTTTCATCGAGCAACAGGCGGGCTTGCCGATGCCAGGCCACATTTTTCCGATCCCGGAAAAATGCTATTCCGGTTTGGAAAGATCGCCATCCCAGTCCGTCAGCGCGTACTCATCCATGCGACGCGCCTGACCGGCCGCGAGGAGGTGGTTGTTCAAGAACAAATCGTCGCCGGACTCCTGCGCGAGGTAGACATCGGACAGATACCGGTCCCACTTGTCGGGTTTGCTGGTTGTGATGGTCACGCCCCGAGCCTGCGCGACGAGACCGTTGACGAGGCGTTTCGCGGTCTTGCCCTCGGACGTGGCGAGTTCCGGGCAATCCAGGCCGCGGAGGCGGAGCTTCTCCTTCACCCAGCGCCCCGGCTCCAGGTAGATCTTCATCCACAGCGTGTCGCCGTCGACCACCCGCAGGACCTCGGCCCGGTAGGTATACAGATCGCACTTCGAAGCATCATTCGCGGCGACGAAATTCCCATCGGAATCCAACCGCACCAGACTGCCCTCGCGCCATTTCGTCGTGGTGGGCAGGTCGACGTAGGACGTGAACCCGAGGTCGACCGCCAAGCCGCCGCCGCTGGCCACGACCCGATACACGCCGACGGTACCGCGCTTGGGCGAAAGTGGTTTGGGGCGGGAGGAGCGTTGCGAGATCGTTTCGTCCCCGGCATTGCCCGCGTCCGGGTCACGAGCATTGAATTCGCGAACCCGGTCCTGCAATTCAGGCGACGTCCAGTGGTTTTTGACCGTTTGTTCAACCAGCGCCTCCCGCTGGGCCTCATCGTCCACCTGGCAAAACAGCCGGTAGTGCGCCCAGACCAATTGTCCGCCATGGCGGACAATTGGGAAATACCGGGCGAACTGCGTGCATTGGTAAAGGGTGGTGCGCGCAATCTTCAGATCCCGGGCGAGCCGGCTGATGACCTGCGCTCCGTATTCGGCGCGACCGCCGTTGAGCCGGACATGTTCGTTGATGAGCCGCCCGGTCTCGAGGTACGTGAGCACCCTCGCCTCTTCGATCTTTTGCTGCCCGTGCAGCAAGGAATTCCGCACGGCGACCAGCAGGTTTGGATAGGAGCGGAGGCCGTTCGTTGGGGTCAGGGTGCGCGAGGGCATGGGAAGAATCAGTGAAGGGGTGGCCAGAAGAGAGAGAAAGCGGGACGCAGTTGCCTACCACGACAGAACGTCGGTGAGAATTTGGCGCCACCGGGCCATCGCATCCCGGATTACCAAGCGGCGCTCGCGCAACTGCCGGGAGAATTGGCTTTGCTTCACCGGATCGCCTTCCGCAGCTTTGGAAATGCCTCCCCGGTCCGCGATCTCGCAGCGCGTTTTCAGCCGCTCCAACGACAATCCGCTCCGACTGAAAAGCTCTTCATGCATGACTGGTTGGAGATATGACATGCGAAATGCCCGCTGGACAGGCAATCCTAGGGTGATTTTTTCTCCCGCTTGACGGTAGGAAATCCGCGCAGCCGCGCGTCGGTTCCGAAAATCTTGCCCACCCAAATTTTGGGTAAATCAAGGGTAGGAATATTTTGTTGGTAGGAAGATTTTCAAAGCCGGGGAGACAATCTTCCTGGCCCAAGCCCATCCAATCGCGCATCTCGCTGCCCGGCTCGCCGCCTTCGTGGTCACATCGCTGCCGTCCGTCGACCGCACTCATCCCAGCCACCTGCATCGTCTTCTCCAAGCGAGCCCGCTTTACCGCGTGCTCTGGGCCAACCGCGCCCTCCACGACCTCCCCTTCACCACGATTGAAGGAAGTCCCTCCTTTTGAAATCTTCTTACCAACAAAATCTTCCTACCCCAAATTCAGGGCCGATTTTCCGCCTGAACTTTCTCTCCGCGATCTGGCCGTCCTCTACGGTGTGCCCACCAAGCGGCTGCTCGAGCAGGTGCGCCGCAACCAAGAGCGGTTTCCCGAGGACTTTTGCTTCCAACTTGATCGGCAGGAGCTTGCAAACTTGAGGTCGCAATTTGCGACCTCAAGTGGTGCCCACGGCGGTCGTCGCTACGCTCCGTTCGCCTTCACTGAGCATGGAGCACTGATGGCGGCCAACGGTCTCAATTCGCCCGAAGCCGTGGCAATGAGCGTCCACGTCGTCCGCGCGTTCGTCCAACCATGAGCGACACCGCCCTCGTCTCTCCCGAGCACATTCAGAACCGGATCCACGTCGTGCGTGGCCGCCGGGTGATGCTCGATGCCGACCTCGCGCGGTTCTAGGACGTCGGCACCCGCGATCTCAACAAGGCCGTCAGCCGGAATCTGGAGCGCTTTCCCGACGATTTCGCCTTCATGCTCACGTTGGCCGAGACGCGGGCTTTGATGTTCCAGCCTGGAACATCAAAGCCCGGCCGCGGCGGCGTGCGCAAACCAGCGCGCGCTTTCACCGAACAGGGCGTAGCCATGCTCGCCAGCGTGCTTCGCAGCGACCGCGCCGTGACGGTCTCAATCGCCATCGTCCGCGCCTTCGTCCAGCTCCGGGAACTCCTCGCCTCCCATCGCCAGCTTGCCGCCAAATTCGCCGAACTCGAACGCCGCATCGAGGGGCACGACTCGGCGATCACCAATCTCTTCGAGGCGATCCGCCAACTGCTCGCCCCCAACGCCCCAACCCACGGCCGCAAAATCGGCTACCATCAGGGCAACCGCTGACCTGCGCGTTCAAGGTCGCATTTTGCGACCAAGTTCCACCCAAGCGTCGTCTTCACATCTCCCCGTCTCTCCCTCGCTTCTCCGTTTTCCAGCGTCTTCTTATCTTCCCGCTTCTTCCGGTCTCCCGATCTCCGCAGATTTCTCGCCCGCATCACCCATAATCGGAAAGAGATTGCGGCAGTCATTGCCCTGGAATCGCCGGCGCAACCTATCAATTGCCTCGAAGTTTACGGCGACTTCTTTTGAAGTTCCAGCCTTCCCGCTTTATGGCCGCCAAACGTCACAACCCAAGCCAGCTCGGCCTCGGATTTTCCGGGCACGTGGAGACGATGGACATCGAGTGTCGCGGTCTTTTCTCGTCGATCTATTTGCGTAAGCTTTTGCCTTCGCAAAACGAAACCAATTCCCCAACCGAGGCGTTCCGTTTCGCTTCGACCGTCTTGGAGGCCAAACGCGTCGATCATCCGCTCGACGAGGTTTCCAAAAAAGAAACCTCCGGCTGGTTTCCCTCGCAACAGGTTCAGGACTATTTGCACCACGCGAAGGACGCCAGCGGTACGCGGTTTTTCGATTGGGCCATCCTGACAAATGGCCACGAGTGGCGGCTCTACTGCGACCGCGCAGCCGCAGATGCATTTTTCTCCATCGAGAACCGGTCAGACGGGGTCATATCGAGAATCGAGACAAAGCGGGTCAGCGGGAACGGGCATAGCTCAAATTTGGGTAAAGGCGGGCATGGTACCGGGTGAGAGCATTGCTGCTGCGGCCGTCCGCGTGCCATTGCGCCCTGGGTGGCAGGCCTGGCGAGAATACTGCATATTGAATCTGCGGGAGCATGAGGATCGCCCGATCAATCACGGTGCCACCCGCCCACTGCTGCACCGGTACCGCTCGAGCGGCGAAGGCGGGAATCCCGACTTCAAAACGATCGTGTCGAAATTCTCGATCTGACCATGTCCGCTCGATCTGGCGGGCCAGCCGGCGAACTCGCGTTTGCCACAGGCGCGGTTCCGGCGTTGCGCAGGGCTGACGCGCCATGACCGAGGATTGAGTTTGACCGCGCCGGGTGACGATTCTTCCCTCGCCCCATGTTGCTATCCCGATGAACAAGGCCGCATTGGTTGAAGAAGTGCAGAAACTATTGAGCCACGGGGCCTCGAAAGCGGCGGCGGAGCGGGCCACCGAGGCGGTGCTCGCGGCTGTGAAGCGGGGCTTGCGCCGCGACAAGGAGGTCGCGCTCGTCGGCTTTGGCACGTTTGCCATGGCGGTGCGGCCGGTGCGCAACGGCTTCAATCCGCACACGAAGCGGCCGATGAAGATCCGCGCGATCAAGACCATCCGGTTCAGACCGGGTGCCGAGTTGCGCGGTCTCGCTGGTGTTGAGCAGATCGGAACTCTCGATGAAGTGGAACGCGCAGTAGAAGAATCGCGTTCAATATTGAAACTCGGCAGTGACTGGGATGGAGCAGGAAGTTCGGGCTACGCTGAAAGCACTTGGAATCGTGCGCGCACCTCTTTGTCATGAAGGCTGCTCTTGAAGCTCTGGCGATTCGGGCTTCGATTCCCCCACCCAAAATTCTGCCCGGCCCTGACGGCAGCATCGACGTGCATTGGAAAACAAAAACTTGCGAACTGCTAGTCAACGTTCCCGCTGGATCTAACCAGCGCGCTGACTTTTACGGAGATGATTATGGGTCGCTGCGCATCAAGGGAACGATTGATCCTGAAAATCCAAGTAGCGGACTTCTGTTTTGGCTCACATCGAAGGTTTGAAGATGTGGCCAAAGGAACTCATCCCGGACGAGTCGGGGGTATTAATGCGCGTCCATAAAAACTGCATACCGGACGGCGAGATTCGCCCCAACATTTTTCGTGAACAGCACGGTGCAATGTCGGTAGATTGGGACAAATACGCCACCCCTGAAGACACCCGATCTCGGGGCCGGAGTCCGGCAGACAACGGCGTAGTCGGCATGAATGTGGGTGCGATTCGCGTAATCGACGGCTTAGCCCGCATTTTTCACACTCTCAGCGGTTTTTTCGGCCGTCCAAGAGCGCACAGGCGGGGTGGAATCGTGAGTGTGCGGGAAATGCGGGCTACAAGCAAAACCGCAGCGGTTTACCCGCCTCCGGCGGCGCCAAAGGC
>JACQWK010000352.1 GCA_016209525.1 Verrucomicrobiota bacterium | reverse complement strand
GCCTTTGGCGCCGCCGGAGGCGGGTAAACCGCTGCGGTTTTGCTTGTAGCCCGCATTTCCCGCACACTCACGATTCCACCCCGCCTGTGCGCTCTTGGACGGCCGAAAAAACCGCTGAGAGTGTGAAAAATGCGGGCTAAGGGGAGTTCCCGACCGCGATCACGGCGAAGTTGCGGTAGACCTGCAGCCCCTTCGCCTGGCTCTTCTCCGGGTGAAACTGCGTGGCGAAGACCCGCCCGCGCGCGATCGCTGCGCAGAACACGCCGCCATAGTCGCACTCCGCCAGCACGAGCGCCGGGTTGGTCGGCACGCAGTAGAAGCTGTGGACGAAATAGAAGGCTTCGCCTTCAGTTGCGAGTTGAGCGCTGAGCGCCGAGTGGGGCTGCACAAAGCGAATCGTGTTCCAACCCATGTGCGGAATCTTCAGTTCGGGCGGACGGCGGAAACGCACGACCTCACCCGGAAAGATGCCGAGGCCGGTGATGTTGCCCTCCTCGGAATGCTCGAACAGCGCCTGCATCCCGAGGCACACGCCGAGGAACGGTTTGTCCGCCGCGATCCAGTCGCGCACGGTGGCGTCGAGCTTCGAGGCGCGGAGCGACGCCACGCAATCGCGCAAAGCGCCGACGCCCGGCAGCACGAGCCCGCGGGCGTTTGCGGCGGCGACCTCCGCCGGCGTGCGCACGACCCGGATGGATGCGCCGACGGCCTCGAGCGCTTTGGTGACGCTGCGGAGGTTGCAGATACCGGTGTCGATGACGGCGATCATCCAGCCGTCAGCGCCGTTGCACCAGCGCCGGGAAATCCGGGCACAACTCCGAAGCGAGCAGGGGCCGAGTCTGGCCGGCGCCGAAGAACGTCATCTGGCCCATTTGCGAGCAGTGCCAGACTTCGCGGGCGCCGGCGTCGAAATAGAGGGCAGATTTTTCGCGCATCTCGGCTGCAGTGTTGTCGGGCGAGAGCACCTCGACGCAGATTTCGGGCGCGCGTGGAAAACAGCTGCCGTCGCCGAGCATGCGCAGACAGTCGCGCGAGGCCCAAGCGACATCGGCGGCGCGCACGCCGTCGGCAGTTGAGATGGGGCATTCCGTGAAGACTTCGCCATCGGGCATGAGACGGTCGAGTAAAACGGTAATGCGTGACTGATATCCTCCATGACTGGCGGCGGGTGGGGGGCTCATAAGAACGTGGCCGTGCCGGTCGGTTTCGACCCGGCCCTCGACTTTGATCCACTTCGGATCGGCCACCAGCTCCGCCCAGCGGCGCAAGTTGAAATCCGTCTGGGTGCCCTGGGAGAGCAGTTCGATGGTGAGTGAGTCCATGGCGGGGATGTTGGCTCAGAGGTCAATCGCCTGCAAGCAGGCTCCTACAATCTCCCCTTGGTCGACGGCAGCTGGTCCGCCGCGCGGGGCTCGATCTGCGTCGCCATATCCAGGGCCCGGGCGAGGCACTTGAAAATCGCCTCGGCCACGTGGTGCGGCTCCTCGCCATACAAGAGCTGCACGTGCAGGTTCGCGCCGAGCGCATTGCTGAACGCACGGCAAAATTCCTTCACCAGCGCGAGGTTGAAATCGCGCACAAACATCGTCGGCGCCTCCGCCTGATAGACCAGGTGCGGCCGGCCGCCGACATCGACCACCACGCGCGCGAGCGACTCGTCCATCGGGAGGACGAAAAATCCGTAGCGCCTGATCCCGACCTTGTCGCCCAGCGCCTCCTTGAAAGCCTGGCCGAGCACGAGCCCGACGTCCTCGACCGTGTGGTGATAATCGACGTCGGTGTCGCCCTTCGCCTTCACCGTGAGATCGAACAGGCCGTGCGTCGCGAACAGCGTGAGCATGTGGTCGAAGAAGGCCACGCCCGTTTCGATCTTCGACGTTCCGCGACCGTCGATCGCCAGCGTAAGCGCGATGTCGGTCTCCGCGGTCTTGCGGGTGACCTTGCTGACGCGGGCGCCCGCTGTGAGTCCCGCGGGTGTTGGAACCGCGGCAGGCACAGGCGTCACACGTGAGCCGGTCGCGGTTACGCGTTGGGAGCGGGAGTTTTTAGCCATGCGTCGAAAAGGTCGCTGAGGACGCGCATCTCGGCGTCCGTACCGACGCTGAGGCGCAGGAACGGCGCGGTCAAGGCGTGGCTCGGAAAGTGTCGCACCAGGACCTTGCGCGCGAAAAGAAAATCATACGCCGCCTTCGCCACGGCCGGGCCCGCCTCGCCCCGGCCGTTGCGCGGCTCGGTGAAGATGAAGTTTGCCTGCGAGGGATAGGTGAACCAGCCGCGCCTCTGCGCCAGGTCGGCCGCGCCGCGGTCGCGGGTGGCCTTCACCCGGGCGATCACGCCGTCGTAGTACGCCTGGTCGCCGAGCGCGGCGAGGGCTGCGACCTGGGACAGTCGGTTGACATTGTAGCTGTCGCGCACGCGATCGAGCAACCCGATGATTTCGGGCTGCGCGAGCGCGTAGCCGACGCGAAGGCCCGCCAGCGCATAGGCCTTGGAGAGCGAGCGCACGACCACCAGGTTCGGGTGGCGCGTGAGCAGCGGGATCGCGTTTTCGTCCGCGAACGGCGCGTAGGCTTCGTCGACCACCAGGAGCCCGCGAAACGCCGCGAGCACGCGCTCGAGCTCGGCGTTGCTGAAACCGACCCCGGTCGGCGCGTTCGGCGAGGTGAGGAAAAACGCCCGCGCCGGCGACGCGGCGATCCGCTCCACCGGCAGCCGCATCGAGCGATCGAATTCGATCGCATTGCTCCGGCCGTCCTGGATTTCGACCAGCACGGGATAAAGCGAGTAGCTCGGCAGCGTGAAGCCGGTCGCGGCGTCCTGCGTGCAGAAGGCGCGGATGAGCAGGTTGAGGATGTCGTCCGACCCGTTTCCGATGCAGACATTCTCCCCGCCCAGCCCGTGGAGCGAGGCGACGACGGTGCGCAGCGGCGCGCTCCTGGGATTCGGGTAGAGCCGCAGGGACCCGCCGTCGTCGCCGATTTCCCGGCGCAGGGCCTCGGCGACGCGCGGGCTCGGGGGATAGGGGCACTCGTTGGTGTTGAGCTTCACCCAGCCCGGCCCGGTCGGCTGCAGGCCGGGCGTGTAGGCATGGAGCCGGGCGATGTGCGGCAGGGCGAGGGAGGAAAGGCTCATGAATCGACGACAGGGAACCAGCACGGAGGGATTGCAATCAAACCGATTCGACAATGCCCTTTCCGGCGGACGACTTTGTCCAAGGCGACCTGTCTGCGTTCACCGCACAGGCAGGCGTGCCGGAAGCCGTTTGAAAACTCGCCCTTTGACAGCGAGCCGGCCGGAGGTTTGGCTCGGCGCATCCTGACCGCCGCGATCGATTCGAGAATTCCGTCAAGCACCCGACCGGTGCCGGCCGATTTTCCGATCTTCTGCCCTCAGACCTGCGTCATCGAGCCGTTCGCGGCACCCGGCGGCGAAGGGACCCTCCGATGGCTTGGGGGACTACGGGGGTGCCTTGGATTCTTAACCGACCACCCTCCCGCTGAAGATCCGATTTCCTTTCAGTAACTCGGGTTAGGGCTCTTTTGGGCTGAGTTTCGTCCGCGAGCACCCAATCAAGGGCAGAGCGGCCAAATCGGCGACGCGTTAGCAATAGGGAAGACTACCGGAATTCCGGTAGTCTTGACAATGGAGTTCTTGCGAACACGTGGCATATCTACGTACTATGATTTCCGTCCAAGCATTTCCGTTGGGGCCGTTGCCCGTTTTTTCGTTTCATGGAATTGCGTGATTTCAAATGTGCATGAGCGGATGAACAAAGCTTCCCGGCTGAACGTCCGGAAATTACCCTCTCCAAAAAATGCGCTCTAGACCGTCCTTTCGCCCAACCCTCCCCCCGAGCGCTCTCGCGAAAACCGCATCCTCAGCTACGCAAGGCCAGGGGATGCGGATCATCATCGTAAAATGGGATCGCATAGTTACGCAGGCAATCCGTGCGATTGTCGTACGATTATTTCCGAGATCTGACATAATCATTTTCCACAGTGGCGCCGATACGCTGGTCGATCTGCGCAAGAAACCGGCACAGCTAGCACTCGTTGGGCTAACGCTGCCAGACATAGACGGGCTTGATCTGGTGGCAACGATCCTGGGCGAGCACCTTGCCCAAAGGTTGCTCGTAATCTCCGGCCGGCACGATGAGCACGCGCGGGAATTCACGCGGACTCTCCCGGTTGATGGTTTCTTTAATCCAACCTGCTTCAACCATGGATCATTGCCAACGGCAATTCGCGATGTGATGAACGGCCGGTCTTTTTTCTATGCCCTCCCAAAAAGTGAATATGCCGGCAAAAATGAAGTGCCCCTTCGCCTGCTTCTTTCGCCGACTGAACTCAGGGTCTTCGTTATTATCGGTAGTGGCTGCGACGAACAAGAGGCGGCTAATCGCCTTGATATTAGCAGGCACACAGTGCACACGCACCTCCAGCACGTAATGCGAAAGCTTCGGTTGCACACTCGGATGGAAGTGATGCGCGCGGCTGTGTCACGCGGTTTCGTGCGCTTCATGCCAGGGCGCATCGTGTGTCCAGGACCTGATTACGCGGTGGCGAAGTGGATCACTAACGCACCAGCGGTGCAGTAAATTCCTCACCGGATAAAATCTCACGTTGAGCTGACGCACGACTAAAATAGAGCCCTATCCCTAGCCTTTCTAAATTACAGCGCCTCACCCACATTGAGTATTCGCAGCAGTTGCAAGATCTCCACAGAAGCTCTGATTAGGTACTTTCGAATAAGATTTTCATTTTGCCGCCTGCCTTTCTCTGAAGAACTGTATCGACAGATACAATTAAAGCTAACGCTCCTGATCCATCTTGAAGCCGTTAAGAATGCCGCAGAAATGAACTGGGCAATCCATACCCTCATTAGGGTCATTATCCCGAGCCCGGCATTATTGCCCGTCAACTGACACGCCCCCCCGGCCCGCCCCCATGAAAGTCCAGTTTCCTAGCAATTAAAGAGCTTGCAGATTCTGTGATCAAGCGACAGCCTATCTTTGGTTATCCCCATCACGCCGGTCTTCCGCCGATGAAAAAATGAAAGTGTCGCCTTTGGCTTGCCCAGCAAACATTAAACTGGCCGGAAGTCGCTGGTCTTATTTCGCATTTTTGTTAACAATGGGCGTGTTTTATTGCGCTACATTGCCAACGACGCTCGCTAATCCGTCACTCGGACACCGATTGAGCGGTCAGTTTACGTATACAGTGTTTGATACTCGGACCGAGGCGGTGCACAGAACTACAGCAGCGGAGTTCAGCGTGCAAGCGTTGGAAAACATGCTGCAAGTTCGGCTGGTTGATCCAACGACGACTCCAAACAGACTGCAACTTCTTACGTCAGACTCAACTGATCTATTTGCCTCCGACACAATCTACCGGGCAGGACCTGACGAGGGTGAGTTACGGCCGCCAATCGCCTGGGCATCTTTCGACCACGGTAGGCTGCCTAGACGCATGCCGCACTGGGGGATAATGCAGGCGCTTGTCCTATCTATTTGGCTTACACGCGACCGGCCCAGTTGCCTAGCTCGAGATCAACTCAAACCCGAACTCATCCCAGAACTATTAGAAAGGCGAAGTAAACCACGGGCAAGTGGCATCCGTACTGTCGTCATGGCGAACTCGGACGGCCCTCTACGCGTCGAATTTTGGACAATTCCTCTGGCATATGTAAACAAAGAATCGCCATATCGCGCCCCGTTCCTTTTAGCCGCCCTGGACATTTTGTTGGTAGAACGAGGGCTCCCTACCAAATCAAGATTCACAAACTACCTACCCGTGGCCCCGAGTGCTGGGCGTCTCGCACTTACTATCTCATCCGAGTACGTCTTCGAAGGGGCAGTGAGTGAACAGAATTCATCTCAAGGGCTTGCTGATTTGAGTCCGGTTCCTAATGCGCGTGCCCGTGTTATTGATCATCGATTTCAAAACGGCAAGCCCCTAGCCTATATGCTAAGAACTGGCGATCCCTTGCCGTTCAAAGGAAGTGAGCGCTATTTGCAGATTCAAGACGAAAAGAAAAAGCAAGCGCAATCGCATCTATTAGCCACGCAAAAATCTGGAGCTATCGCATTACTTTGCGCGGCCACCGTAATACCATTGTACATCCAACTCAGGCGTCTTCACAATAATCGAAAGGAAATATATGAATAAGTACAAAAGATCGGTAATCGGTGTTTATCTCGTCGCACTTATCACGGTCGCGTCCGCTGCGAATTGGGGACATTATACGGGATGGGAACTCCAGACGTCGGGATATAGAGAATCCTGCTGGAACCCTTCTGAATGCACCGGTGGGTGCGAGTGGGTGGATATATATATGAATCCGTGCGTGACTCCGGGGGATGAATGCGATGACGATGATTGGTCTGAAGTCGTAGGCGAGTGGGAGCCTTGCACCGCGCACTGCGATTGCGATTTTTCAAGGTGACGGTGATTTGGTAGCCAATGAAAGTTGTAACTCGCAGCGCGTGCCAATCGGTTCTTTTGTGTGGTCGCGTGCTGCCATGGTCAAGGCTTGGGCTCTGGCTGAGTGGCGGCATTTTATTGATCTTGGGGTGTGCCAAAATTGCAAACGGCGCGCACGAGGTAGTTGGGAAGATTTCAGGTCGCGATCCAGTATTTGGTCTGAAGATTTCTCACTTGTTCATCACTGTCGGTGTGGCCGAATTGATGGGTGGGTTTATTTGCCTTTTTGTGCGGCGGTCGGGTGTTTCCGCGACCGTATTGGCATGGTTTGCAACAAACCTTGTGTTGTATCGAGCAGGTGTATATTGGATTGCTGGCGGAAGGCCATGCCAATGCATGGCGGGTATCGCCACTTATCTCACTCTTACTCCTGAAGTGGCGGACCGAATAATGCTTTGCGTGTTAGCACTATTTCTTGGCGTCGGTTATGGGGTAGGGTTCCGCCACTGGAAAAATTAGCCTGGCCCGATAGTTTATATATGTTTAACCGCGTTGTTCGATTTCTAGTCTACGTCGCCGTCTTTGTTGTTGTTGTGTCAGGGGGAGCCCTTCGGGCACAGGTCGACGGTTCCCCGTCTGCAGACATCCCACGCTTTGAAGGCTATTTGACGCTCGATGGCGCTCCTCTATTTGCGCTTACGGCAAGGCGCGCTGGCGCCGTTGCTGGTCACGCGTTGCTTCAGATTGGGGAGTCGTTTTGCGGATTCAGGCTGGAGCGGTTCAATCGTGCAACGGAGGTGCTGACGCTAACAGACGCTCTCGGAAAGAAGCACGAATTGAAACTGCCTAACCCAACGTTTTTGGAGACCGGTCCAAGTGATGCGGCAAAACGAATCGCTGCAAAAGCTAAAGCGTTGCAGCAGATTGAAGACTACCGAAAATCGGTTATGCGGCGATTCGGTTTAGCCAACGTGACAGTGGACTTGGACGGCTCTTTGATTCCTGATAGCCGAAAGAAAAATTACGAAAGCCACCGCGTTCAGGCTGAACAAAAGGGAATGTTGTTTTTTCCCGTGTGTGTTAATGGTAAATGGCACAATACTTTTGTGCCAATCGAAGGGAAGAACCCTGATCCGAAGTCGTTGCTCGATTTAACTCCAGAGGATATTGACGAGATCCGTCTGCTATGGAAAGTTGCTCAAGCTGAGTTGGGAGGCCGTGTTCTCGCCGGGCCTCCAATTCAGAGCCGGAAAACGGGGTCAGGTCGATGATCTTTCACTTTGTCGGTGAGGCGAACCGGAAAAGGTCGCGATCTCTCACGAAGGGGCTACGGGGTCATATCGAGATTCGAGACAATCACCCTTGTTTTGGGGTAACTGCGCGTTTGCACGGGGCGGGGGCGGCATGTGCGGTCGCCGACAACAGCGATGGCGCGGAAACTCCGAGTTGAATTTGCCGGGGCGTGTTATCACGTCATCAATCGCGGCAATTACCGGTCGGACCTGTTTGCGAGCCGGGGTGCCGCGTCGTCCTTCCAGCAATGCCTG
>JACQWK010000351.1 GCA_016209525.1 Verrucomicrobiota bacterium | reverse complement strand
GCGCCTTTGGGAAACAAAACCGGCATAGTCATCTTTCCGTTGGCTCGCGGCACTCGTGACAATACGATTGGCGGTCCAATGCCAGGGGCCGGCAACACGATTGCTTTTAACGGCGGTCCGGGGGTGGAACTGGCGCCGGATTCGGAAACTGGCAACGCGATTCGGGGCAACTCAATCTTCGCTAATACAGGCTTGGGGATCGATTTCGGCACGGGCAAAGTAACGCTGAACGACGCTGGCGATACCGACACCGGCCCGAATAATCGGCAGAATTTTCCTGTGCTCGCTTCCGCCCTCAGTGCCGGGAATGAAGTGACCATCCAGGGAACGCTCCAGAGCAGCGCCAACGCGGTCTTTGATCTCGATTTCTTTGGCAACCTCGCGTGCTCTCCCACTGGAATTGGCCAAGGGGAGAGTTTCCTTGGCACGGTTGCGGTGACCACGGACGCCCAGGGTGACGCAAGTTTCACCGCGACCTTTCCTGCGAGTGTTGCCGCCGGACAGTTCATCACCACAACGGCGACCGATGCTGGCAACAACACGTCGCAATTCTCTCAGTGCGCCCAAGTGATGCCCGGCGCGCCATTGCCGAAGCTCGTCGTCACCCGGCCCGCTGCGGGCGATTCCGTTATTCTCTCCTGGCCGGCTTCATCGCCGGGCTTCATCCTTGAGGCAACCGACAACCTTTCTCCCGCGGCCCTCTGGTTGAGAGTGGCAGAGATACCGTCGGTGGCGGGAGACCGAAACAGCGTCACGATCAAGGCGTCCAGTCGTAGCAGTTTTTTTCGGCTAAGAAGACCGTGTCCGTAAGACTTTCGTGGATAGCCTCCAAGCCGGTCCTGTGCGCTCGACACCATGAACCCACCCCTGCCCCCACTCCTGTTGAATTAAGCTGCGCGGAAGCCCTGCCGTTCTTCCTCTCCCTGCGAGGAAAGAGTGGGAAGAGGATTGAGGAGAGGGGAAAGACCATGAAGACGGCCCAACACTACCCGTACCACACCACCCTACCCACCGAGGAGAGGGAGAAAACCAAACGACAGCCTCAGTTCATTCCTTAATTCAACAGCGTGCCCCCGGCCCCTCGGAGGAGGGAAGTTTTGTCCGAGGCGTTTCTCGCGGCTCGTTTGTTTGCGGCTGCGCCGCCGCTTAGCCGAATTTGCTCTTCAATCGCCAGTTATCGTAAGTCCGTCGTTGGGCGGATGTCATTCGTCCGAAATCCGGTGAGCCGTTGGCAAGCTTGGGCCATTCGCCATTCGCCGTAGCAGCCGACGTGAGGAGGCTCTGATTTCTCCCCTCGCCCTGCGGTGGCTTAGGACCTGCCAGCGGATTATCCCGCACCTCTCCCGTCGCCCGCTGTGCCGCGCTGTCATCGTAGCTCATGGCCTGATCCGTGAGCTTGAGGTCTTCTTCGAGCGAGCGGTGCGGCTTGATGTTCTTGCCCTGCAAAACGCCGTGATAAGCGCGGACAGCTTCCTCAGGACTTATGCGGCCATCGGTGATCAGGCGCAGCATCTCGATGAACCCAAGCTGGTGTTCGGCATTATTGATCTTGCGTCCGAACAAGGCCACGCGCGCGCCGTATTTCTGCGCGTCATGGATCAACTTGAACGCGTCGTAAGTCGTGCCTGCGCTGCCGCCCAGAATACCGACGACAAGGTTTGGATCATATTGCGCCAGTTCCTCCATTGCCTTGGGGCCGTGATAAACGATTTTTAGAAAGAGCGGACGCCCCGGCCCCGGCACGCCGGCCAACGCGCGAATGATGTTATCGTTGATGAACTCACCCAACTTCTCGCGAGCAACGCCGCTCTCCACGTTGGGATCGAAGACTTCGAGAAAGTGGCGGAACTTCTTTCTTTCGGCCTCTTCCCGGAATTGCTTGTACCACAGCAAAGCCTCGCGGTCTTGCTCCAAGTTGTTGACGAACGTGATGGAGTAGAGGCCCAGGTTGGCGCCGGGGAAATTGTCCGTGCTCCGGTCGCACTCGACCTGGCCGCACTGGATCTGGTCGATCGTCGCGGTGCGGAACGGCTGCGAGGCTTCGCGCGTGTAACACCCGTGGCGGATGGCCCAAACGTCCGTGGTGTCGTTGGCGCGCGCGGCCGGTGTGACGTGCGAGTTGTTGAACAGTCCTTCTTTGATCGTGAGTTGCTCGTTCACGTAGGCGGACATCAGCAGGATGTCCACGAGCCCCTGATGGACGATCTCCCGGATGAGGTCGAGGAATTCGGGCAAATTGCGATAGCCAAACTCGTCGCGCGTCCAGACTTCGGGCGAAAACTGCGCGGGCCTTGCGCCGTGCCGCGCGAAGTGACCGCGAGGACCCGGAGCGCGGACACCGAAGGCCATGTCCGCATCCTTGGCGTCAGCCAGGATGAAGGCCCGGGAAGCCCGATTCGCTTTGATCTCGGCAAGTTTGGAGTCCAGGGACTTCATCGAAGGACGAATGACGAATGACTAATGACGAAAGAATGGCGAAGCACGAAGGCCGAAGGGAGGCGGCGCATGCCGTGCCGCAATTCGGCTTTGGTCATTCGGGCTTCTTTCGTCATTAGGATTTCGTCCTTCGTCACTCCCTAAGCCTTCACCTTCGCCAGCGTGTCCTTGAGCGCCTTGGCCGAGTTTTGCAAACCCGTCAACTCCTTGGGCCAGAGTTTGAGCTCGACGTGTTTCTCCACGCCGCCGCGCCCGACGCTGCTTGGCACACTCAGGCAAATGTCGCGGATGCCATAGGCGCCCTGGACTAGCGATGAAACTGGCAGGAGCGCTCCCTTGTCGAGCAGCACCGCATGAACGACGTCGCGGATGGCGATGCCCACGGCCCAGCCGGCGCCGCCTTTGCGCTTGATCACTTCGGCTCCGCTGCCTTTGGTGCGCTCGAATACGGCGTTCTGGAAACCCGGCGTGCACTCCGGCAAACCTGTCAGCGGGAGGCCGTTCACGGTTGCGCTCGACCAAATCGGCACCATCGAATCTCCGTGCTCGCCCAGGATCAGCGCTTTCACCTGCGTCGGCGCGAGCTTGAGTTCGTCCGCGATGAACGAACTGAACCGTGAAGTGTCCAGCATGGTTCCAAGTCCATAGACCTGAGGCCCGGGCAAGCCGGTCCGTTGCAACGCCAATTGGGTCAGGATATCGACCGGATTCGAAACGACAAAAAGGTGCGCCTCCTTGCGCATCCCCGCCGATTTGATGCTGTCGAGGATTTGCACGAAGAGGGCGACATTGCGGTTAATCAGGTCGAGGCGAGATTCATCCGGTTTACGGCGGAGCCCCGCCGTGATGAGGAAGATGTCACTGTCGGCGGCCCGTTTGTAATCGCCGGCGTAAATCTTCTGGTCGCCCGCAAAGGCGCTTCCGTGGAGCAGGTCAAGCGCTTCGCCTTCGGCCATGTCGTTGTTGGCGTCGAGGATTTGGATCTCGGCCACTAGGCCGGCACATTGGAGGGCGAAGGCGGCGCACGAGCCCACGCGTCCGCCGCCGCCGATGATGGTTACTTTCATGGGACGAGTAGTCAGTGGTCAGTGGTCAGTGGTCAGTGGACAGTAGCCAGTCGTAGCCCGATGCAACTCTGATTTGATCGTAGCGGCAGCCGTCTCGCCTGTCGCAGAGCCGGGCATCCTGCCCGACGGAGCGTGGGCGCGAAACCGAAGCAAGCTTGATCTGTCACGCCGGAGCCATTGAGTGTCGAATGACCAATGACGAATGACGAAAGAATCACGAAGCACGAATGTCGAAGGGACGCGGTCTGCGCCAGGCCCCGATTCGGAATTGGTCATTGGTAATTCTTTCGTCATTCGGAATTGGACCTTAGTCATTTGCCAGTCATCTGAGCTGCGCCATAATCTGGTCGGTGATGGCTTGCACCGCTGCCTCGGCTTCGGCGTCAAACCCAGCCGCGGCTTCCTGTTTTACCGGCGCCTGACATGTCACGCCTGGCCGCCACTCGTTGTTGTCGCACAGCTCGCATTCCTTCAGGCCGTGCCGCGGGTCGGGGATGCCAAGGCTTTCTTTGATCTTCAGCAAATCTTGAAGTTGCGCCGGGGTGAAAGTATTCGGCTGCTTGCCTAACTGCGCCGCCACGAGCACCGTCCGGCAGTAAGCTTCCAGAATTTCCATCTTGAAGTAAGCGTCCTCCACTCCGTTGTGGCTCCAGGCCACAACCCCGTGGTTGGCCATCAGAATGGTGTTGTGCTGATCGACGAGGTCGGCAACCAGCTTTCCCATCTCCGGCGTGCCCGGCGTGCGATAGGGTGCCACCGCGACGGAAGCGAAGACTTCATATTCGGGAATCATGCACGTGGGCGGCGCCATGCCGGCGACGGCAAAGCCAGTCGCGTACGGCGGATGGCAATGCACCGTCGCCACAGCGCGCGGCTGCCGCTTCATGATTTGCAGGTGCATCAGAATTTCGCTGGTCCGCTTCATCGAGCCGGCTAACTGGTGTCCTTCAAAATCCACCAGACACATGTCTTCGGGCTTCATGAAACCCTTGCTGACCAGTGTGGGCGTGCACAGCGCGATGTCTTCGCCGACGCGGACGGCGATGTTGCCGCCGTTGCCATCCACATAGGCGCGCTGCCACAACCGCCGGCCGACGTCGCAAATCTGAAGTTTCAAGTCCTGGCAATAAGGGGAATTGAAAAGGGCTTCCAATTCCGCTTTCGGGCTTTTCGAGCTCAGCGGCGTGGCCGGCGGAACTGGCGAGTCTGATCCGTCGGCCCCGGACGAAACGGCCTTGCTCGCGCCGCGTGATTCCAGTTCACGCAACAAGTCCCGCGCCGACGGCGTGATGATCGCGTCCGAAGGCAGGCTTTTCAAATCCCCGCCGCCGCGCAGCAGGTCTTCGATGTCTTTGGCGCTAATGACGGGTTTCATGTGCAAATGCGATTGGCATGTGGCAAACGCGGAAAAACCACCGGACGAGGAGAAGCACCAGGACCGATCCCCTGCCAGATCGTGATGCCCGAGAAGGAACTGGCGAAGGCCCGGTTTACGCCGCTGGCTCTAGGTCTTCGATGCCGATGACTTGAAGAGGAGAAATGTGGATAATCTGCTCTGGAATACCGGAGATCGGATCGATCAGGATTCCGATTGAGAGCGAGTCCTTCGTCACAAGAATCAGATCTCGTCGGGAGACTTCCAATTTCCTTCCATCCTTGAGGGCGAGACGAAATGGAACGAACGGCTCGCGCTTTCTGATTCGCTGGATTTCTTCTGCATTCATACAAACCGGAGCCACGATTACGCCACTTAGAGCACGTCGCAAGTGAATTGTCTAGCCGCCCAACAAGGCTCTCTCCACACGGACCACGTGCAACGGTGAGGCCACAATCACCTCCGATAGCAAGCCTTTCGCGGGTTCTTCGGCAACTGCAACTTCGATAGTGTGCCGGCCAATGATGAGCAAGTCTTGGTGCGTTATCGGGATGGTCCTTCCGTCCGTGAATACAAGCCGAAACGGCCTGAATGGTTCTTCGTCCCGAATCTCTCGCAGGTCCTCCGGTCTCATGCTCCGGGCCAACTCTAACGGCGGATCGCGCGCACCCCAAGTTCCAACTACCGGCCGCACCGCAAGGAGGCGCATCGGCGAGTTGACTGCCGCGGTAGCGACTGGCGTCCCGCCTGCCGTAGAGCCGCGGCGTGTCGCCCGGCGGGGAGTGCTTGGAAAACCACTCCTGCTTGAACGCTTGCAGGCCAGTCCGGGGAGCAAGATGCCGCCCTCTACGGCAGGCGCGGACGCCCGCCGCTACCGACAGATAGCAGCTCCACCCGCAGCACGGAGTCCCCGTGGCATTCCATCGGCTCCCGAGTTCTCCAGCTCGACTCATTTCTGAAAAGGGTTATAGAAAATCTCGTCCACGAGCGCGGCGTTGATGGCGTCCACGGGTGTGGGCGCGTCGAACGGCTGGGCGGCCTCGCGGCCTTCCACATAACCGATGGTTTGCCCGACTGCGCCGCCCAGGTTGTCGTAAACAACCAGGCTCGGATCTTTGCTGAGGCCGACCGGCGTCTCCGTGCCGCGTTGGAAGTGCTCGCGCGTGAATGGCGACACGATCAACCAGCGCGCTCCCAGCAGGGCCGGGACGGTCTTGTTCAACGTGACGCGACCTATGACGGCCCCTAATTTCATGAAACAAGAAATCCGAATGCCGAAGGACGAATGACGAAAGAAACCCAAATTCCCAAATCCGAATAGCCCGCAAGCAGTCGAACGGCCATTTCGGCCTTCGGACTTCGCACTTCTTTCGGATTTCGGATTTCGGATTTCGGATTTTTCATACCGGCACTCCCGGTTCCATTTCGTCCACAATTCCGACAATCATCCAGCGCGCCGGGCTCTTCTCATCTCCGACCGCTTTTCTGGCAGCCACGCCGTCCGAAGAAATGATCACGCGTTGGTGCATGCCGGCGCCATGAGCGTCGATGGCCACCTGCGGCGCTCCTTCCGGTTCGCCTCCATAATTGATTGGCTGGCAAATCACCAAGCGCCAGCCTTCCAAACTGGAGTGCTTGCGGGTGGCGACCACATTGCCTTCGACGCGAGCTAATAGCATAAGGCAAATCCGAAAGCCGAAGGTCGAAT
>JACQWK010000350.1 GCA_016209525.1 Verrucomicrobiota bacterium | reverse complement strand
TCCTTGATGCGCATGCACACGCCATCACCGAACAATGTGCCGTTGGGGACGACAACGGCGGCGCGGGAATAGGTAGGGACGGCGCGCTGCGCCGGCCGGTCATCGCAGCGCGATGACCCTACCTTTTTCAACTTCCGCATGATGAGTTGCAGGAACAGCAGCGCGGTCTCCGCTGTTTGTTTGTCTTCGGGGAAATTGCCTTGGATGCCGCGCTCCTCCTCGCCGCCGAAGGGTGGGTTGGTGAGGATCACGTCCACGCGAACGCGCTCGCCAATGGAGGCGGAAAGGCTAAAGGCTGAACGCTGAAGGCTAAAGCCCATCTTTCGAGCGTTTGTCAATTGTGGTGAAAATGGCAATCAGTTGGCGTGTCTCGTCCAACAACTCGGCCATCTTCGCCGACGGAACGCATCCGCTGTCCACGAGGAGCTCCAGCCAATAATCAGTTTCTTCGATCTCCTTCAAACAATCGCCAATCTTGGAAATGAATTCGGCCTTTGAACGACCGCGCGACGCCTCGCGATAGTTTGCGCCGACGGATGTTCCTGAACGAAGCACCTGCTTTCCCAACACCTGTGCAACCGTGTCGTTTTTCGGCAGCTTGGAATACATGCGGATGACCCGTAGCGCAAACGCCTTGGTCCTCGGCTTCAAATCTTGCGGCTCGTCACTCATTCAGCATTTAGCCTTTCGCCTTCAGCCTTTGTTTGCTCCTTGCGCATGATGTCGCGCGCGGATTTGAGGAGCGCACCGAGGGATTGGGCGGTAGTGGGTTGAGAGGAAGATTTCGTCATCGGTCAGAAAAGCGAAACGCCGCATTGTCGAAGCACTTGCTTCACAGCAAACGCTCCGTGTTCTTTGCCGCACGATAACGAAGCGGTTTTGCGGTTTTCTCGAGCGCTCCATCCGCGACCAATCTTGTCAGCCACGCTTTTGCTTGAGACTTTGAGACCGACAGCAGTTCAGCCACCTGAGCCTCATTCTTAGACTCGGTGAGTTCGCGACTTAGTATTTCACGAACTGCGCCATACAAGGCTTCTGCCGGTGTCGCCTTTGCTTGCAACGAACTTCCTTGCGCCGGCAGAAGGGAAGCCGTTGATGGCATTGTTTCTTTCGGAATCCCGTACGGTGCGGCTTTCTCACGGAGAGCGAAGGACAGCGTTTCTTGTTTTGGTTCGGAAGCTAGAGCCGCTGCGGCGGTTGAGAGGGCCTCGGACAATTCGTCAGGGTTTGAGGGATGCGGCCAGGGAACTGCGCCCTGCTTCAGGAGGGCTGAGTTTCCCTTTCCCGCGTTGGCAACGCTTCGCACGAAGACCGGAACGAAATGCAGTTTTTCCAACTGCTCAATGGCACCCGCCCACGTTCCGCCCTTCTCAAAATCCGAAGTCACGACGAGCGCCGCGTCCGCCAGGGCGTAGATGACTTTGTTGCGTTGCATGGCGTGTCCCACGTTGAAGCCCGCCGCGGGGTCGTAGGGCGAGATGAGAACCAGGTTTCGATCCATCAACGGCTCGCGATTGTCTCTGGCCAGTGCGCCTCGCTCCAGACTGTCTGACATGACTCCGGCCACTTTTCCTCCCGCCTGCAAAGCTCCATGCATGGCGGCCCGGTCAATACCTTTCGCCGCGCCTGAGACGAGTGTGCGACGCGCTTCAGCAGCGAGCTTTCCCACGGTTTCGGTGTAGGAAATCAGTTCGTCATCCACATGACGCGACCCCACCACCGCCAATCCTCCAGTGTCGAGCAATGCCGCGTCGCCGCAACCATACAGAACCGGCGGGGCATCTTCTTTGAGCCGGGCTTTGAGGCGGCGCGGGTAGCTCGAATCCGCGCGGCTCACAACCCAAATGGCGCGGGCATTCCATCGCTCCACAGCCTGGCTCAGTAGAAAGCCACGACCCAGCAGACTCTCCATTCGTTTGCGGTCAAACGCAGCCGCACAGATGCCGACTGTCTCATCAGCAGTTGATCCGATCAGGTCTGCAGGTTCCTTTTGTTTCTCGCGCAGGAGCCGGGCAAGACGGTTGTATTCACTCAAGGTCAGCAGTTCCAAAGAGGAATCACTGCGCCCTACGATGAGTGGAGCGGTCAGCAGCAGGATGGCCTGTGTATTTGGTGTCAGCGGTGCAATCATTCGTCAGCGTTTGCAGTTGAGGCCAGGGCCAGTGGGAACACCGGCCCGCTTCCATGCGTGATCAAAAGGTAGGCGGCGACCGTCAGTGTCCATCTGGAATCCACCATATCATCCACCAATAACACCGGGCCAGTCGGGACGGTGGCCTGAACTTTCAGCGAGCCATCCACGTTGCGCGCCTGCTGGCTGCTGTTTGCCATTTCCTTCTGGGCGGGGCGGTCGTCGGTCTTTTCCAGTACCGGATGAAATGGGAGGTTCAACGCCCCGGCAAGGCGGCGAGCGAAGTCCGGCGCAAGGTTTGGATGGCGGCGCGACGGGATGCAGGTGACCCAGGATGGCGCCGGTTTCGGTGACCAAGTGCGAACCATTGCCGCACATGCTTCGACAAGCTGATCGGCAAAGTGTCCGTCACGAGACTTGCCCTGACACACCAGGGAACCCCAGCCGGCGTCGCCCCAGACGCAAAGCACACGCCCGCGTTGCGCCTGATGCTTGGCTTCTATGCGACCTGAAACACCCGTGTGCGGCAACCCGCCCGTCGGCCACATGCGGCGCGGCTCTAGCGGGAGGCTGGTTCGACGAAGAAAGTCCACAGCCTCTTGTGCCAGCCCGGCATCGAAGGTTATTGGCAAAGGAGCAATGTCAGGAAGACGATGAGGACCGGGATTGCCATCAAGTGCGCGAATGAGAAACTCCATGTGCCCTGATGTCAGAGCCACGTATTCCTGCATCTGCTTCTGTTCAGCCCGGCGCAACGCGGTCAATCGCTCCGCACGCTCCCAAAACGACTCACCCAGGTTCGCCGCCGTCAGCCTCCACTTGCTGTCTTGCTTGACGACTGGCGCGGGTGACTCCAGCGACATCAACTGGAGGGCCTTGTCGATACGCCCGCGACGGATGTTGACGTGGTTCAAGAGTTCGTTGATGGACATACCGCCGGTAGCGGAGTGCAAAGCATTCAGCACCCGATTGTTCGCCGTCGCTGTTGTGGCCAGGATACGCAGATTCGGCGGAAGCGTTCGCACGATGCGCTCGATGAACCGGTAGTGAGGCCGGAAGTCGTGCCCCCAATCTGAAATGCAATGCGCTTCGTCCACCACCAACAATGAAATACGCCCTGCAATTGGAGCCAATACTTCACTGCGGAAGTGCTCGTTGGCCAGCCGTTCTGGCGCGATGAGCAGAATGTCCACTTCATTCCGTCTCAGCGCCGCTTCCACCGTATTCCACTCGTCCTGGTTCTCCGAATTGATGGTGAACGCGCGAACGGCCATACGGGTTGCGGCGGCAATCTGATTCCGCATCAACGCCAGAAGCGGTGAGATCAAGAGGACCGGTCCGCTTCCCTGCTCACGCAGCAGTTTCGTGGCGATGAAATAGACGAAGCTCTTACCCCAACCAGTCTTCTGCACCACCAGCAGACGACCTTTCCCATCCACGACGTGACAAATCGCGTCGTCCTGTCCCTCACGGAACGCTGCCGTCCGGCTTTGTGCGCCGAGCCGAAGCAGTTCCAGAGCGCGTGTTGGATTGTATGCCATGACAACTTGAGATTGCCGATCACCTAACTCGCATACAGCAGCGATTGGAGTTGGTTGACGGCGTTGCGGAGTTGGTCTGCGCCGCCGAATTTGCCGATGATTTCATTCACGTTGCCGCTCAAGCCAGTTGAGAGTTGAGAGTTGATTGTTGAGCGGTCAGGTGTCATGGAACTCAAGACTTTCCGCCGCCGGACTTGGTGCGATAGGGCGTTGGCGTTTCGCGCAGCACTTCGGTTTCCGTGGCGGAAATCCAGACGGCTTTGCCATCGCGCCACATGGCCAGCGGCTTGGCCCGGCGACGGTGATCCTCAACCACCTTGGCCACGGCTTCGGCCAATGCCTGCATGGCCTGTTGCGTGAGGGATGGCTTGCTTGATTTCTTCATGGCGCAAATTCCTTTCGCAGCCGTTCGTAAAGCGCGGCGTCGTTGATCGTAGTCCGGCCCGCCTCGTCTTTGAAGATCAAACGCGGCGTGTCGGACGAGTTGTCGATGAAATGCAGCGTGTCGAGCAACGGGCGATAAAGCGTGAACAGGTTGCGCAGCGTGCGGCCAAAGCGCCGCCGGACATCGCGCTCCGGCACATTGTGCCCGCCGCACTCGACGCGATCACGAATCCGGAGCAAGGCCAGTTCCGGGCTGGGAATCCACAGGTAGAACAGGTGCGGCCGGAATCCGCTTTTCTTCACGCGGCGCAGCAACGGCACATACGCGCGGCCAGACAAAGTGGTCTCAAAGGCGAAGTCCCTGCGGGCCTCAGTAAACTCGGCGATGCGTTCCAGCACCGTGCGTCCCGCGCGCAACATGCCGGCGTCAGGATCGAACGGGGAATAGGCGCGGGCCAGCAGGTCGGGGTTGATGAAGTTGCGGCAGTTGGCGTAGAGCGGAAGAAATTCGGTGGCGAAGGTGGTCTTCCCCGCGCCGTTTGGCCCGGCAATGATGTAGCAATTGGCCGGCTTACGCGGCATAGAGCAAGGACTGAAGTTGATTGACCGCGTTGCGCAATTCGTCCGGGCCACCAAACACGCCAACGATTTCCCACACCGATCCATGCTGCGAAATCGGCGGCACTTTCAAGACATCCGGCAGGACGAACTGCAATTCCCCGTCCGAAGCATACTTTTCAAGCAGTTCATTCAAAATCTCCTGCGCCTCGGGTTTCAGGTAATTGAACATCGCAGCCTGTTGCTTCTTCACGCGGTCGGCGCGCTGGCGGCGGGGGAAAGAGGGAAAGGCTAAAGGCTGAAGGCTAAAGGTTGAAACCGTCCGCACATCGTTCACTTTAGCATTTAGCCTTTGGCCTTTCGCCTTCTTTGCGCGTGTCCGCACTTTCTCGGCGGTGTAGTCGGTAAGCTTAATGACGCGGAGCTGATTGCCGTCAGAATCCAATTCGTAAACAAGGTGAGTGGCGATGTCGGTATAACCGCCGTCGAAGTAAAGTTTTCGACTCCTCATGCCCTCACCCCCAGCCCCACTCCCATCCGATGGGCGAGGGTGGCCAACGAGATCGGCGTTCAGGTTGTTGAGCGCGGTGCGCATCTCGGAGGCGTGCTCCTGGTCCACGCAGAAAACGATGGTCTTGGCGAAGCGGTCGGTCTTTTTGAGGAACTCTGTGAGATGCTTTGCGATGGCCTTCGTTCGGGCGCGAAGGGCGACGATGCGCTCAAAGTCAGCGGTCTGGTATTGCTCGTCGGGAATGACGCGGCCATAGCGGTCGAGGTCGTCTTTGCTGGGGCGCCAACCGGCGGCGTCCCATTGCGTGACGATACGGTGGACGCGGTAAGGCGCGAGGAAGCCGTCGTCAATTCCCTGTTTCAGGCTGTACGTGTAAACCGGGTTGCCGAAATACGGGTAAGTGTCGCGGTTCTCGTCGCGCAGTGGCGTGGCGGTCATGCCCAGTTGGTAAGCGGGCGCGAAGTGATCGAGGATTTCGCGCCAGTTTGAATCGTCCCTGGCGCTGCCACGGTGACACTCGTCCACGATGACGAGGTCGAAGAAGTCAGGCGCGAATTCCTTGTAAAGGCCGGGGCGGTTTGCGTCTTTGGCGATGGATTGGTAAGTGGCGAAATAAAGCTCGCGGCTGAATACGGCGACCCCGCCTTCGATCTTGTGGCGCGCGTCGCCGAACGGCGCGAAGATTTTGTCCTTGGGATCGTCCACGAGGAAATTGCGGTCGGCGAGGTAGAGGATGCGAGGCTTGCGATTCGGATCGCCCTGTCGATTCCACTTGGACGACCAAAGCTTCCAGCAAATGTGAAAGGCCACAATGGTCTTGCCTGTGCCGGTCGCCATGGTGAGCAGGACGCGGCGCTTCGCCTGGAGAATCGATTGGACGGCCCGGCTGATCGCGATTTCCTGGTAGTAATGCGGAATCTTGCCGGTCGTAAGATTCAAGGGCGTGAGAAGACGTTGGGCAGCGGCATCGTCCGAAAGGCTTTCGGCAGCACGGAGATGTGACCAGAGTTCGTCCGGCGTGGGGAATTGAGGAATCGTTCGCTCCTGGCCGGTGATGTAATCGAACTCAATGATTTCGATGCCATTGGTAGTGTAGGCAAATTTCAGCCCAAGGATTTCGGCGTAGTCCTTGGACTGCTGCAAGCCTGAGGCGGCAGGCTCCGCTTCGGCTTTGGCCTCAACGATGGCAATCGGGAAATCCCGCGTGTAACGGAGGATGTAGTCGGCACGTTTGCCTTTGCGGCGTTCTGCTCTGCCTCCTCGAACGACGATTCGCCCGTCCGTGAAGTAGCGTTGCTCGGTAAGGGAATGCGGATCGGAATCCCAGCCCGCAGCCTGGAGCTTCGGCGTGATCAATGTTCGGCAGGTATCGGCTTCCGTGGACATCTATAGGAAGTGGTGGATTCTAGATTGAGCTCAATTTAATCCGGTTGGCGCAGGAATGTGCATGAAGTCGGCGTGGGCGTGGTAAAACCCGGTTTTTGAAACCGAGCGCAGGAATACTGGATTCAGTTCGCTGACTATTCTTCACGCGTGGCATGATTTGATCTCCGGCGTAAGAGTATTCGAACCATGCGTTCCGACAATTAGAAAAGCCGGAGGTCCATGAGGGCTTGCCCTTTGGCGCCGGTCTGGGCTGGCGGGAAGCTCCACAAAAGAACTCAGCGCGGCAGAGCCGCAACCGAAGTCTGGCCCACGAAACACACGAGACACACCAATGAAGTCCAATCCGCGCATCATTCTCATTTCGTGCATTTCGTGTGTTTCGTGGGCTAGCCTTTTTCGGTAATCAACAACTTCTTGCCGGCCTGCGAGCAAGTTGGGCAATTGCAGTGCAGGGGACGCAAAAAAGCAGACCAGAATTCCTTGCGATTTATGTGTGCTTTTGCGGCTCCGCCGCGCTCTGCTCTTTTGTGGGTGCCTAACTGCCGGATTACAGAGGAGACCGTGGGATGGAGTACACGCGGAAGGTTTGTAGTCCCGCCTTTAGGCGGCCCGAACCGGCTAAAGCCGGGACTACAAACGCCGACCTGTCGTTCATCCAACGGTCTCGTCAATAGGGATCAGCCGCCCGCTCTGCCGCCAGGCAGTAAAGATGTTTCTCGCCCCGCAGCCACAGCTCTTTGCCGGCTAAAGCTGCGGAAGCGCTGAAGCGGTCGTCCAGCCGGTTCTGCGCGATAACTTCGAGCCGGTCGCTGTCCTCGAGCACAACCGTGACCCCTTCGCGGGAGGTGACATAAACCCGGCCGCCAGCAGCGACCGGGGAGGCGAACACGTTGAAGATTCCGGGAAGCCGGATTGGACCGGGTCGGTCCTCACCCGTTCGTGCGTTGACGCGCGTCAACATGCCTTGGAAGTGATAAAGGAAGAACAACGAATCTCCAGAAAGCAGGGGCGAGGGCACGTAGGGCGCCCCGCGCGGGCGACGCCAAACGACCTGCTTAGTTCCGGTGACGTCCCCTTTGGCGCCGTCCAAGCGAATGGCCAGCATCCCCGGTCGGTCGTAAGTGCTCCCAGTGAAGATCATGCCGTGACCGGCCACGGGCGAGGAAACCACGTTTTCCGCCGAAAGCCCGCGGCATTCCCAAATCAAGCCGCCTGAGACCAAATCATAGCTGCGCACGCGCTCCGAGCCGCTGATGATGACCTGGGGTCGGCCGTTGTGCCCGGCCACAATGGGTGTCGTCCACGATGAAGCCCGGTCACGCGGCGTCTGCCAGCGCTGTTGGCCGGTCCGCTTGTCAAACGCAACGACGAATGATGCCCCCTCGTGATCCCAACTGACGACCAGTGTGTCCCCATGAAGCGCCGGCGAACTGCCCTCGCCATGCCCGTGCAAGGTGTTCAACTGGCCAAGGTCCGCTTGCCATATCACCTCGCCGTTGAAATCGAGACAGTAAAGTCCCCAGGAACCGAAGTGAACAAACAGACGTTCGCCATCGGTGACGGGCGAAGGGGAAGCCAGGCTTGCGGTGAGATGTCCGCCTTGATGAGGAAGTTCCTCGCGCAGGGTCCGTTCCCAGAGAATCGTTCCATTCCGGCGATCCAGCGCAATGACCACAAACTTGTGGCGATGCGTGATGGGAACTTCGTCATGTCCTCCAGGCGCGCCGCTGTATTTCGGCGGCAAAGCATCGCCGAAGGGCACGGCTGTGGTCACGAACACACGGTCACCCCATACCGCCGGCGTCGAGTGGCCTTTTCCCGGGAGCGCGATTTTCCAGCGGATGTTCTTGGTCTCGCTCCATTCGACTGGAGGATCGGCGTGCGGCGCGAGACCCGTCGCCAGGGGTCCGCGCCAGTGCGGCCAGTAGTAAAGAGCGTTGGTCTCGCCGGAAGCCGATGGCAGCGCGTCATTGAGCAAAGGACGACCGCCCGCCGCTTCGGCGGCGACCGTGCTCCGAGCCTGTTCCGGCGACAACAGAGCCAAAGCGACAACCATTCTGAATGAAATCGTAAATCGCAAATCGTAAATCGCAAGTTTCACGGCGCCTTCATGACCAGGACGATGTGCCCAGTCCTGACCGTCTGTTTGCAGGCCAGGATGACAGCCTCATTCTGGCTCAGTCTCTCCAGGATTTCAATGGAGATGCTGTCGGCAACTCTCATGCTGGCCACAGGGGCGACTCGCGAGCCGCATGTAGTCTCGGCTACAAGGCGGCTGGGGCGCGAAGACCGACTAAAGCCGGAGCTCCATACGGCCCAAAATGAGAACTCCGCGAACCAGTGCGCGCAAAGCGCCACTAAACTTGGTAGGGAGGTGTTCCACCGCGTCCCTGATTTCCCGTTCCCGCACTTCGGAAGCGTCGGAGACGGAAGTGGTGCGCATTTTGCGAAGCGGACAGCCTTTGCGGGGAAAGGCAGCCAGTGAGATTCTCTATGGACAGCGGAACTGTGGCAGCTCGATACTCTCTTGGTTCGCCCCGGAAAAAATCTGTACGAGAAAAAAGCTTGATCGATCATATCGATTTAGAGTAATTAATTCCTCTGGATCGAAGAGGTGCTGCGCAGATTCAAGAGGTGCTGCGCAGATGAAGAGAAGAACGGCAGGAGTCAAGCGCTGTTCCAGAAGAAGTGTCGTCCACGCCATCGTAACCTCTTCGCGACGGGTTGCCGGCATCGCGGGAAACCGGGCGAAATCACTTCTCAAAATCCAGTCTCCCGCCGAACACGCGATTCTCGGCTTCGCGCAATCGATCGTTCCGCAGAACCGCAGGGATTTTGCTCCCAAACCGCTTGCGTCTTTCGGAAATCCGATCTTTGGCTTCGCAATCTTGCCGATTTCCGCCGAAGCAATCGCTTTTGCCTGGAAAATCAGGAGATTTCCGAAGAATCCCCGCACTTTTGCACCCAAATCGGCGCTTTCCGGCAGAACATCGGCTTTTCTGCTTCCAAAAACCATCGTTCCCGGCGGATTCGCTGCGTTTCCTCCAGCCTATCAGCAATTTCCACAAGCACTTACAGACCGGCCTGATTTCGCAAGGCGAAGCAGCGCAGACATTCTGTCCGGGTAAAGCGTGGTTGGGACATCGCGCCGCGTTGTCCCCGCCCGCGTAGCAGCGGGCGGAATCGGCCTTGGCCAACCCGAGCAGCTAAATCTTCCGGTTGCGCCGCTGGACGCGGCGCGGACGGTGCAGCGCGCCGCCCCTACCACGCTAGACAGAGACAGCATTCTTGTCTGCCGGTTCGGGCGACTCTCAACTCCCAACTCTCAACCCTCAACCCACTAAATGGCCTCCAATAAACTGCCCGCAAATCTCGAAGAGTTGATCACGCTGGGCGAGGACGCCGCCGATGGCGCGCAGCAACTCGAAACCGCCATCGGCCTCAAGCAAAACTTGGAGGCCGACATTCGCGCCGATTTGGGCGACCTGATAAGCAAGAAATCCCTGTACGACGCTGGCGTCTCGGATCGCAAATCCTTGAACACCGCTTTGACCGTGGCCCGTTCGAACGCGCGCGGCTTTCTCACGACTGTCCGCGAT
>JACQWK010000345.1 GCA_016209525.1 Verrucomicrobiota bacterium | reverse complement strand
TCCCGGCCCGGCCTGGGGGCATCGGATTGCTCTCCGTGACGCGTTCGGCGCCCCGGGTGACGAAGATCCAGCCGTCGGACCCTTCAAAGCGGATACCGTTCTTGAACGTGTTGTCGATGATCATCGTGACGCCGTTGGCGTATTTGGCTTCGATGTGGTACGAGCCGTGGACGTTCCAGAGTCCCGATTTCGGAAATTCGGTTTTGCCTTCGATGGAAATCGGGCCCGTCAATTCCGTATCCATGCCCCAATGGCCGATATCAACGTGATGCGAGCCCCAACCTGTAATCATGCCGAGGCAGTACGACTCAATGCGCAACCAGCCGGGACGATCTTCGTAGCGCCTCGCTGAATTCGGATTCTGCGAATGCACGCGATCCTCCGTGTAAGGCACGACTGGGGTGCAGCCCAGCCACATGTCGTAGTTAAGATTGGCGGGCACGGGCATTTCGGTGGTGCTGCCGCCGCTGGGATCAGTGGGCAGCCCGATCTGGACCGTATGGAGTTTGCCGATGCGACCACTGCGGACCAGTTCACACGCGATGCGAAACTGCGCGCCGGACCGCTGCTGGCTGCCAATCTGAAACATGCGATTCTTTGCTCGAACGATGTCGCTGACCGCGCGGCCTTCGGCAATGGTCATCGACAGCGGTTTCTGCACATAAACATCCTTCCCAGCCAGCGCGGCGGCGATGACCGGTTCCGAGTGCCAATGGTCCGGCGTGCTGACGGCGACCGCGTCGGTGTCCGCGTTCTGCAACGCCTCGCGGTAATCGCCGTAAGCCTTGACCTCGAGCGAGAGATTCTTCCGGGCGTAGTATTCCTCGACGTAGCGCTTGGCATCTTTTGCGCGAATCGAGTCCAGATCGCAGACGGCGATCATGCGAGCGGCGTCCTGCCGGAGAATGCCGGGCATGTCCATGCTCCGCGCAATGCGGCCGCAGCCGATTTGCAGAATGTTGATCTTCTTGCTCGGAGCATCGGCGCCGAGCACACGCGCTGGAAGGATCGATGGGAACACGACGGCGCCAGCGGTCCCGGCCAGCGCTGCGTTTAGAAAATGACGACGGGTCGATTTCATGAAGGGCAATCTGAGGGCGGAATGCCCTCGGCACCTTGACCCTTGTCAAGGGCGCGCATCCCGAATTTGTTCGTAGCGGCGGGCGTCTCGCCTGCCGTAAAGCCGGTGCGTCTCGCCCGGCGGACTCAGCCTCAGAGATCCTGATCCCTTGCCTTGGGCTGCTAACTGCCATGGAAATGGATTGATCCCAGACAGGAATGGCGTACATGAAATTTGTTCCGTACGGAACAAATTTCATGTACGCGGGCGGCCTGTCGGGCTCGATAGAATTCCTCCGAATCAGGCGTTATGAGCCTCGAACCGAGAACCAGAGCAAGAGTAAGAGCAAAAGCAAGAAGTCGGACCGGTGAATCTTTGTCCGGATGAGGAGCCGATGTGGTGAGGCTCGTTACGGACCGGAGGTCCGCCCTACGCTTCCAGAATCTCCGTCACCACCCGGCAAGATTTGTTGTCGGTGATCATCTGTTGCTGGCCGTTGTGGTGATAGAAAAGTCTTGTGTGATCGATGCCGAAGAGGCGGAGCAATGTCGCGTGATAATCATTTGGACTGACCGGACTCACCACAGCCTTGTGGCCGAACTCGTCGGTCTCGCCAAACACCGTCCCGCCGCGAACCCCCCCGCCGGCCAGCCACGTGCTGAACCCTTGGCCGTTGTGATCGCGGCCTGCTTTTTCTTCTCCGCCGTGGTTTTCCGTGACCGGCAAACGTCCGATCTCCCCGCCCCAGTGAACGATCGTCGTTTCCAGCAGCCCTCGCGCCTTCAAATCCTGAACCAGGGCGGCGGAAGGTTTGTCGGTCTTGCGGCAGCAATTCACCAGGGTCTTCTTGATGCTTTCGTGGTTGTCCCAAATCTGGCCGTTGACGAACAACTGGACGAAGCGCACGCCGCGTTCGACCAACCGCCGGGCGATCAAACAGCGGGTGCCGTACTCCCGCGTGACCGGATCGTCCAATCCATAGAGCTTTTGGGTCGCTTCACTTTCGCCGGAAAGATCGAGGGCTTCGGTGGCCGCAGTTTGCATGTGCGCCGCCAGTTCGTAGCTGGCGATACGCGCCTCCAAATCCGCCTCGCCCGGATGTCGCTCCAAATGGGAGCGGTTCAACCCGGCCAGGAAAGCAAGGTTCTGTTCCTGCAAAGTTCCCTTGAGATGCGCCGGCGGTTCGAGATTGAAAATGCGCGGTTCCTTCGCGCGGACGACGGTTCCTTGGAAGAGGGGGGCCATCCAGCCGTTCGACCAATTACGCGCGCCATCGACGGGGTGCCCGCCGGGATCCGTCAAGACCACATAGGCCGGGAGATTCTGACTCTCGGAACCGAGGCCGTAAGTGATCCAGGAACCCAAGGCAGGACGGCCCGGCTGCGACTTGCCGGTGTTCATGAACCAGATGCTCGGTTCGTGGCCGTTGATGTCGGTGTGCATTGATCGAATGAGGCAAACCTCATCCACGATTCCCGCGAAGTGGGGCAACAACTCCGAGACCTCCATGCCGCACTGTCCATACTTCTGGAATTTCCACGGGCTGC
>JACQWK010000344.1 GCA_016209525.1 Verrucomicrobiota bacterium | reverse complement strand
CGTTGGCATGGTCCAGCGCCCTGCCGATTGCAAATCGGCGATACAGCGCAGTGCGGCGAAGCCGCAACCAAAACGGCGCGCGGCCATCCAGGCTGCCGCGGCCGCACACGGAAGGCGAGGCTCGGAGATTTTGGGGCGCCTCGGTCGTTTGGAGCCGCTGCGGCCTGGAAGGCCGCGCGCCGGAAAAATCGTCGCAGCTTGCGACGATTCCGGGCGATACTGATAGAGTACAACCCTGCGCTACAATGCAACATGCGCTAAACGGATGCCTGGCGGGGCGCCGGTCGGGACACGCGAGGGCGCGCGCGCTACCCATTTCGATTGAACCAATACAGAGGCGGCACATAGGCTTCGTTCCGAGGTCCAGATGACAAGTGCGAGGTTATTGCCTGAACATTGTGTCGCGACGCAGCGAACTTCGCCACTAAATTCATCCACACCAAATTCCGCACAACAAATGTCAAATTTGGGCTGGCAGTCGGCGAGGGAGCCTTCATAGCTTCGGCGCGGCAAGGTCTCAGCCGTGATGACCGAAAGCAGACCCATGAAAGCAAACCTTCTCCGAATCAGCTTGACCCTGATTGTTGGCGCCTTTTCCCCGGTGAACAGCCGCGCGCAAACTAACCCCGCCGCGCCTCCCGCAGCGCCGCCGAAATTCAGCACGGCCAGTCCCGGACTGGTGAACGAGTGGCTGCGCGAGCAGTCGCCCGAAGCCAGCGCGTGGGACGTGGGCGGGCAATTCCGCCTCCGTTTCGAGCACAAAGAGCATTTCGCGGCGCCGGGAGTTCCCGGCGCGGCCGATTTTCGCCGGGTGGGCGGCAACTCGGACAATACCTATTGGCTGTTGCGCGAGAAGTTCCATTTGGGCTATGCACCCTGTCCTTGGTTCTCCATCTACGGCGAAGCTCGCGACAGTTCTTCGCAGAAGGACGACCGCAACCCGAATCCCGAAGCCGACGTGTTTGACCTGCACCAGGCTCTCCTTTCCTTGGGCAACGCGAAAGAATGGCCGATCACGGCCAAGGTCGGCCGGCAGGAAATGATTTACGGAGATGAGCGGCTCATCGGCGCTTCGGACTGGGGCAACGTGGGCCGGGTTTTCGACGCCGCCAAGCTTCGATTCGAAAACAAGGATTTGTGGGTGGACGGTTTCATGAGCCGCGTCGTCCTGGTCGATGACAACAATTTCAACGAAGCAAACGACTATGACTTCTTCTCTGGCGTTTATGCCTCCACGCGCACGCTCGTGCCGAAGCAGGAGACGCAGCTCTATGTTCTGGCGCGCAATGCGAGCCCTG
The DNA here is from genome assembly GCA_016209525.1 of Verrucomicrobiota bacterium. Lineage (GTDB taxonomy): Bacteria > Verrucomicrobiota > Verrucomicrobiia > Limisphaerales > SIBE01 > VHCZ01. The sequence goes on along the minus strand of JACQWK010000344.1, from coordinate 4,531 downwards.
AATCACTGGCGGCCATCGGACCGGGCTTGCCGGCGCTACTCACCGGGGCGACACCGCGCGACATTTACACTGTGGGTTTGCGGATCAAATCGCTGCCAGGACAGTTCGGCGGCTGGGATTATGAGGCGGAATTGGCCGGCCAATTTGGACGCTTTAAGTTTGCCGCGGCGGGACCCAGCTTGGATCACACGGCATTCGCGGGCCATGTTGCCGGCGGTTACACCTGGACCGAAGCACTCGCTTCGCCGCGCCTAGGCCTTGAATACAACTTCGCGACCGGCGACAGCGATCCCGCCGATGGCGAGCATGGAACGTTTGAAAACCTCTTTCCGACCAATCACAAGTCTTACGGTTACATGGATTTCGTCTCCTGGCAGAACCTCCACGACGCCCGATTGGCTGCGGCGGTCAGGCCCTGTCAGAAAGTGATGGTCACGGCGGATTATCACGCCTTCTGGCTGGCCGATACGCAGGACTTCTTCTACCAGGTCAACGGCGCTGCGAGGACGGCGGCCGGCTACGGCATCAATCCGAACGCCGACGCCTACGCCGGCTCCGAGGTCGATCTGGTCGTAACCTACGCGATTCGGCCCCGCGCGATGGCGCAGGCTGGGTATGGGCATTTCTTCGTGGGCGATTACGTGAAGGATTCACTGCAAGGTGTAGGCGGCGCGTCGGATGCGGATTACATCTATGTCCAACTTGTGGTGAGTTTCTAGGGAATTGCGTTGAGCAATCACTTGTAGGGTGTTTGAAAAATGGGTGGAACGGGCTACCAGTCCGTTTCCGGTGGCAACTTGCCACCCACACATCGATCGATCTGACGCGCTTGGCTTGTCGGAGCGCGGCGAACCATCCTCCCTCTCCCAGCGGGAGAGGGCCGGGGTGAGGGAGAATCGTCCTCCAATTCATGCGTCCCAAAATTGTCCAGCGTTCCACCCTCTCCTTGCACCGCGAGGTGGGGCAAGACTCCCGTCGAGCCCAGACTTCCTTGCCAGTCAGGATTCAAGGGCTCGGCGGAGTTTCGCCCCATCAGATTTGGTTGCGGCTTCGCCGCGCTGGAATCCTTGCGCCTTCTGTGTCTTTTCGCGGTCGCTCAAAGCTGCAAATCCCTTGATCTCCATCAAGACCGGTTACGCGGAGTCACGTTAGTTTGAGTCCGCATGAGTGCTAATGCCATTGAACATCCAATCGACGTGCGGACGATTGCGCCGCGCCACAAACATCCAACCATCTTCAATGCCTGGAACGAACTGAAAGACGGGGACTCGATTCTGATCATCAATGACCACGATCCGGTCCCTCTCTACTACCAATTCGCTTGCGAGTTCGAAGGGACTTTTCGCTGGGAGTATCAGGACCGCGGACCTGAAGTCTGGCGCGTGCGGATCACGAAGGGACAGTTTGCCGATCCGGGGTTCAAACCGGCGAAGAAGCCGGTCGCGCCCTCCACGGTGCCGATCGAGTTTGCCAAGCCACTGACGCTGGACACACGCCCGTACTTTGAACGTGGCGAGACGCCGTGCCACGCGATTGACCAGGCGGTGGCCACTTTGATTCCAGGCCAAAAGTTCGTCTTGGTTGTGCCGTTCGAGCCGGTTCCGCTTTATGCGAAGCTGGGAAAGGAAGGGTTCTCGCACCGCGCCCAACAACTGCCGGACGGGACTTGGCAGGTGGAGTTCATGAAGAGCGGCTCCTGACACGACAGGGACATTTTCCGTAACTCCACCTGCGAGGTCCAAACTTCCCCGGGGCACCGACTGGCGCGAAGCGCCTGGAGTGCGGTCGATTTCTCGCCGCTTTCACTCGGTCCACTTACGGAGGAGACTGTGGGATGGACTACACGGAAAAGGTTTGTAGTCCCGCCTTTAGGCGGCCCGGGCCGGCTAAAGCCGGGACTACGATCGCCGAGCTGTCGTCCATCTCACGGTCTTCTCAATAAACCGGCAGCCCGCTCACTTGGCGTCGGACTTTCTGATAAAGCGGCGATAAATCGCGCGCACTCCAAACGCTGGCACGTTCTGGCCAGCCTCCTCGGCAGACAGACGACCTCAGATTGAAGTGTCGCTTTCGTGCTGGTAATCGCGCCGGGTCGGAGGCCGGCGCTCCGAGGTTCATTCTCCCATTCGCTTCGCCCACTCAGCCAACGAACGGCCCTCGCTGATGTTTGAAATGCCCGCTTTCCTGGCGATGGCGAGAAATCGGCGAATGAGTTCCGTTCGAGCTTCTCCGGTGACCCGGTTGTTCGCAATCTTCACATACCAGACCGGCAAACGCGCAGTCTGAACTCGAAAGCGCACCGCCTCGTTCTCGGCCAATTGCTCCGCCTCATCCAGGAGCTTTTCGCCTTCATCCATCGCTTCCGCGCCTAAGTATTGGGCCGTGGGCGGGTCGAAAATGTGAGCGTGAAAGCCTTTCTCGCGAACCGGCCGGTGGGTCGCTTCCAGGTAGGCCTGGAGTTTGGGCGCAGCCTGCCCAAAGTATGCGCGAAGAAACTCATCGATGTGCCGCTTGACGTCAGTGTCCGGGTTCCAGACGAGTTTTGCCAGCACATAGGCGCGCAGCGGGCCCATTTCACCCTGGCCGCCGCCGGAATAATTTCCCTGCTCGAAGAGGCCTTTGACCCCGTGCGCGACAAAAAATCGGACGTTCGCCTGCAACGAATCAAAGTTCGGGAAGGGCTGCTGATAGTGGGAAAAGTTTGGCGTGTAATCCCACACGAAAAGCGACGGGGCAATGGGCTGCCACGCGATGATATCGTCGCGAAAGCGTTGATTCTCCTTCGAAGAGCAGCTCTCCAGCGAATGCGCGAAGCAACACTCGATGGAGCAGAGTCGGACGATGACGTTATGGCGCGGGCGGATCGTCTTGGGCGGTTTGCGAGTGTATTGATAGGCCAGTGTGTCGATGCGGACGTTGGGATGGTCTTTCTCGATCGCTTCGGCGATGGCGTTGACAAAGCGGAGCATCGACGCGGATGGGCTACCCTCAGCGTCGTCCAGCATTTTGCACGGCTCGCATTGGCACCATTTGCCGGTGTCGTTTTGCGAGACAGTAATAATAGTGGCCTCGGGATGGTCCTTGATCCATTGCCGGACTCGATCGATGGCGAGCTTCAGGACCTCGGGATTCGAGAGACAGCGCTGGACGTAGCCCTCGGCGCGTTTGCCATCGATCAGAGGGAAGTACTCCGGATGCTCTTTGTAAAGCTCGCGAGGAATGAGCATGTCGAAGCTGTGCACGAAGGGAAAATAGATACCTGCGCGTCCGCCGTGCTTCTCGGTCAGCTTGTAATGGTGGCCATTCAAGCGTTGGCGAGCGGCGAAGTCGGCGTTCCGCATCATTTCGGTCCAGAAGACTTCGCGGTAGGGCAGCGCGGGAATGTGCGACTCGTCCAGATCCGGAAGCTTGACGGTGTCGAGTTTGGGCACGACTTCGAGCTCCGGCGTGAACCAGCGGACGCCGAGTTTTTCTTCCAGGAGAGTATAAACTCCGTTAAGCGTCCCGCGCGGATTGCCGCCCGCGATAAGCAGGTGGCCTTTCGCCTCCCGCAAGACCGCGCCGTCGCTCCTCAGTTTTGCGAAGTCGATCTCCTGGTGCAGCGCGCGGAGGTGTGCGTTTTCGCCGAGCAGGATTTCGTTCGAACCAAGCGGTTGATCATCGGTAACGATGGGCAGCCGTGCGCCACTTAGCCGCTCGAGATAACGCTGCAATTCTTCGGCCGCGTAACGCTCCGAGGCGATGGCATTGGCCGAGACGACGATGCGGTACGGGCTCTGGCCCTTATCGGCGAGGACAAGATCTGCGTTCGTGGAGGCCGAGCTCAGGAGTCCGACCAACAAGCAAACTAGGCGCCGAACGCCTTTCGATGCTGCCGAACCTGAGCGGCACCAGGATTTCAATTGCGCAGGTTTCAAGGCTTCTGAACGCGCGGAAGCACGCTGGCACTCCTCGGTCCGTCTGATAGGCACTTCCCCATCACCCCGGCCCTCTCCCCAGGGGAGAGGGAGAACGCTCCACAGCGCAAGCATGAGACTGGCGGCTCCTTGTTGGTCGGACGCGGAAATAGCATTTCCCTCTCCTTGGGGAGAGGGCCAGGGTGAGGGGAACGAGGGCCCGTCAACTTCCACGGGCTCCGAAATCTTGCTGAGAGCCTCAGGAAACCTGAGTCTGCGATTGGTTGTTGGAAAGGATTCATTGCTCTTCATGATGGCTTCGATCTATTGCGGTTGCCGCTGCGCCAATCTAAAGCCTGCTTTAGACGTAGGGCAGGCATCTTGCCTGCCTCCGATGCCGCTGCGATGTCAACCATAGGTTTGGCAGGCTGGAAGCCCACCCTGCGTTTGTTCACCGTTCGTTGTAACTCTCGCCAAGCGCACCGAATTCTTTTGAACAGAAGGCAACGAAGGGAACAACGTTTCCAACTTCTGACGACGCGGAAGCCTGCTGCCCCTGCTCGTGCCTTCTGATCGTTCCTTCCCCCTCACCCCGCCCCCACTGCTGTTGAATTAAGCGGACCGATACCTTCCGG
>JACQWK010000343.1 GCA_016209525.1 Verrucomicrobiota bacterium | reverse complement strand
TACGGTCACGAACCGCGCCCATTCCCAAAATGAGAATTGCTGGTGACGAAGCGGACATTGTTGACAACGCCGAAATCCACCTCCTCACGTCGGCGGCTACGGATTCTTGAATCCGCCCTGGGAAACCGTAGGTGTCAGAATTTTTTCTGACTCTGCTGGCGCCGTTCATCCACTGCGGCCCGCCCCTTTGGCGCAAATGTCCCGCACGATCTCCGCGTTCTCACCCACTTGATCGCCAAATTCCTGATACATCCCCACGATCAAAGCATCCCCGGGTTTGATGTTGCTCAGCGCAGTTTCGAAGCATCGCCGAACTTCCGAGGGAGTGCTGATTCGGCGTCCGGCCGCAAGCACCTTGTAAACGAGGCACGGTTTGCGAGTTTGCTGAACCACCTTGAACATCCGTGGCGGATCCGAGGGCAGGTAAATCTCCCCCAGCGGAAGGTCGGGACCCAGCAGCTTGACGTATTCTTCGCGCGTCCGCGTCCGGTAATAGAGACAACACATGTAGTAGTCCACGTCCCAGCCCTTTTCCTCGGCCAACTCGACCAGCGCCGGGTTATGGGCCGAGACGCCGACCAGCACGCCCGTGTCGCGGATGCGTTTAAGAAGTCCGGTCAAGACATTGAGTTTTTTCTCACGATAAAGCCGATCGCCTAAGGAACCGTGCGGGGCGATGCCGATCGGCTTCCGCTTTGCAGTCTCTTCGATCAAGTGCGGCTTTTGGTCCCAGTCTGGATTGCCGAGACAAAGCCAATGCATGGTGCCTCCGGCGGCGCGATACTTGGCCAGGTCCGACAAGGTGCGCTCGCGATAACTGTTCTGGAACGCGTTGAGACCTTTGGTTTCGCAATGGCTGAGCAGTTCAACAACCCGTTCGGGCGTGTGCCACGCCTTCTGATGTTCGCTAAGCAGCTTGTTGAAATGCGAAAAACCGTAGATCGGATTTCCGCCGAGGATCAGCCGGGTGACTTGATGCGGGCCCAAGCGGATCGTTGGCAAGAGCAAATCGCGCGACGCGCTCGCGGTTTGGGCGGCAGAGGAAGGTCGGTTCAGAGCGGCCGCGCCCGCGGCGAGCCCTGCGGTATTGATGAGGAATTCGCGCCGGGTGGTTGAGACCGTCCTTTTTCGTGAGATCGAGGGGACCGAATCCTTCATTTTGAACTCATTAAAACCTTTGTTGATCGTTCGGGCTCCAAAACCGCTGCACGCGAGCGGCTTTGTCGTAGGTTTTCTTGTCGAACATCTCGATGTGGAGGTCAGCAAACATCAACTGGCCGCGCTTCTGATGGCGGAACGCGAGTGAGCCGGTCCCGTTTCCCGGATGCACCACGCCTGTGTATTCGTTCGGGCCGAGATTGGCCTCCAGGTACAACACGGTCTTGGTGGGTTCGACGAAAGCCGAGAGATTGCCTACGTGACAGAGCGCACAGTTTTGCGCGTAACTGAAGTCGCGGCGCATGGAGGCGCCCCCTCGTGAGACCGCCATTCCATTGGCCCCTGTGGATGTCGTGTTGGTTCGCGCGGCGAGCGCTCCTTTGCGGTCCAACTCTGCGCGGTCGGTCGGGCAGAGATAGGCGGGTTTCGAATTCAGGTAGGGGTATAACGCGCCGGAGGTGATGTCGCCCGGCTTCGTGAAAAGCCACTTGTGAAATCGTGGAATCCCGCCGTTGGAATCCATGGAATAGCTGGCGACGGCCAGCGAAAGCTGGCGGAAGTTGCTCAAGCAAACCGTCTTTCTCGCCGACTCCTTCGCCCTGCCAAGGGCCGGCATTAACAAGCTGGCGAGAATGGCAATGATGGCGATGACCACCAACAATTCGATCAACGTGAAACCCCAGGAGGAGATGGCGGCACGATTGGCACAGCACTCACAACGATGCGCTCGCATAGGACCTGACCTTTCGCATTTTAAGACTCTGGCGATTTGGCTCGTCAGCGGCAGGTTAGCCGGGCCCGGCCGCCGAGCAAGCACATTTCCCATCGCTGGCGCTGCTCTGAGTGTCTGTCTGCAAATGCCCCCTTCCTGCAACAGTCCAGGCCACGAATTCCTGATCAGACCGGCTAAAGCCGGGACTACAAACCCACGGCTGTCGTCCCTCTCACGCACTCCTCGGTAAGCCCGCAATCACGGGAGTTTCACGCTCGAATTCGGCTCAAAATCCCGATGCCAATTCAGGACCCACAACCCTTTGACCGGCACTCTGGCGGCGTGGCCATCGACAAAGCCAACATTGATCCCACCGCGGTGCCGGTCGATGGCGAATCGACCCATGAATTGTCCGCGGGCGTGCGGGAAGCTCCCGCCGCCATAACCACCGCCTTTGAGATCCAGGGGCGGACGATCCTTGCCTTCGGGCCACGACCCGACCCAGACCGAGTCCCCATAGGCCGGCACATCGGCCGGCGCGACCGAGAACTGAGGGTAGTACTTGTCCCGCGGAAAATCGGCGACATAGAGGCCTTGATTATCCAGCCACAAATTCATTCCGTAACTGCCTTCGCCTTCGAGCACCCGCCAGGTCTTAGTCGAGGTGCCCCACCAGGCTTCGCCCACGGCCGGCTTGGCCTTCGGCCGCTTGGTCGCCGGACAAATCATGATTCTCATGATCCCGTTGACGTTTTCCGCCGGTTTGCTTTTGTAAGCCGCGTCCCCCATGTAGGGCGCAATCTCGTGAAACCAATATCTCCCGACTTCGGCCGTGACCGGCGGCACGTGATCCCGATAATCCTCGGAGTAAAATCGGGTCGCGAGGGACATCTGGCGAAGGCCGTTCAGACAAACGGTCGCGTTGCCTTGCGCCTTGGCCCGGCTCAGCGCCGGCAGCAACATGCCGGCCAGAATGGCGATGATCGCAATCACGACCAGCAACTCGATCAGGGTGAACGATCGGGTGAGCGAAGCTTCGCTCGGGTCATCGAAGGTGGCAAAGCGGGAAGAAAGGATTCTCATAGGCCTGCTCCGGCATTGGTTATCCGCCTTGAATCTAGCCGACCCGCGGACAAAAACAACGCCGATATGATGGGCCGCTGACTGCCTGATTCGTGGGAGAGACTACGCCGCCTGCTCATGGGCTGCCGTGTTCCTCCTCGGGGAGACGGGACAAGGCCGCCGGCCCCTTGACCAGCCCGGAATGCTCGGCTCGTCGAACCGCGGCCTACGACTCTCCCGCTCCCCTGGGGAGAGGGCCGGGATGCACTGCCCTTGAATCAAGGTCAACCGGTCATTTCTTGCTCTTAATCGTGCTCTTACTCTTACTCCGGAACTCCCTGGAGAGATTAAGATCACGAGTAAGAGTAAGAGTAAGAGCAAGACTTGCTCGGGATGGAATCGAATTCATGCTTAATTCAACAGGAGTGGAGCGGGGGTGAGGGAGAAGGAACTGCAGTCTATCTCGCGGGCTCCTCATTAGAGTCCGATGACAAACTTTACCATGCCTTTGAACGCCTCCCAGAGCGCGAGCCGAATCTCCGTTCGATACGCAAATAACGCGGCAACGCTCCCAAACAACAGGACGGCCCAAACGATGTACCCCACGATGCCAGACCAAAGTTGCTTCACGTCGGACTGGCGCTCGACGGGTTTGTCACCGAGGTAAGCGCGTCCGTAAACCCGTCCGAGGATGAATCTCAACACCGACGCCGCACGCCAGTACGAGACATGGGCCAAACCCGGCACAAGGGCGGAACCCCGCCATTTGATGTGGATATTCGCCGGCGGCTTCTTGCCGCAGATCAGAGGATTGTTCAGCGCGCCAGAGACGGGGTCCAAAGCGTGGTAAAAGTTGATCCACCATTCCCGCGAGTCGAAGCCCGTATCGCTGCCGGTGCCACGGGTCTGCCCGGCCAGTGTGTCGCCTCCGCTGAGCAAACCCGTCCGGTCACCGCCGGGCCAAGGCCGCAACGCTTTGGGGAACAGGTAAGCGAACTTGTCGAGGGGACTCCCCATCGTGATGAACCGGCGCAGCGCGTCGCGAAACCGGCGCACGCCTTCCTTTTGGACATCGAGGCCCGACTGTTCGATTTGTGCGGCGCGCTTGAACAAATCAGACAGCACGTTGTAGCTGACCACCGTGCCCAAACTGTGCGCGACCCACACCACGCGATCAAAAACGAAGGACTCTCCGGAGGCCCGCACCCTCTGCTTTCGCGGCAACGGAAAGAAGTCCCAGTCCAAACCGATCAGCCGCAGGAATCCTTGCCCCACCCGCCGGTCGATGCGCTGGACCATGGCGCGCTCGGCAATGCCGTGCGGACGCGCATAAATTCGAACGTCCGCCAAGGTGCGTGACAGGATGCGGGGCGCGCGAATGAGCGCCAGCGTGAGGACCACAGGAACCACGATTTGCAGCGCGCCATACAACAGCCAAGCCGGCAAACCGATTTCCTTGAGCCGCCTCGGATCGATCAAGCGGATTTGCTGGCGCAGGAACCACGCATAGGTGCGCAATGCCGAATACGATCGGAACTCCCAAACGTTTTTGAAGAACTTCCGTTCGCGTTCGTTGAACCTCTGCCAGTCCTCCGGAAAACTGGCCTGCACGTCCGCATAATCGGCCCAGTAACCGTCGTAAGTGAACGGCGGCGGCACCTCGCCGCGTGTGACTTTATCGGCTCCCAAGGCCTGCGTTTGCCACTCACGGATCGCATCCAAGGCAACTTCGAACCCTGCGCGGAGTGTGGCGCTCGTCTCGGTCCATTGTTGCTCTCCCATCCCATGAACGACGAAGATTGCGCAACGCCGGGCCGGATGGGGCACGGAGTTCCCGTCGATCACCGCGGTCGCAGGCACGCGCCGAAGGTTCCAAGGAAAGCTGTCCAACTCGTAGGCGGGTGGGCGAACTCGAGTCGGTTTGGTCGAGGACATGGAAGGTCACGGTTTCGTTCGAGCGGCCCTGGATGTTGGCGCAACCGTCTTCTTCTGCGCCAATCGAAGCGCCAGGTCAGCGATGTGGTCCGCGTTGAACCTGTCGTAAAGCCGGCTGAACTCTTCGCAGTCCTCGAACTGCCCGTGAGCCGCCAAGTTGGCCCGCTCGATTTCCCACAGGTGTTTGGCAGCCCGGCCAAAAATGCGAATCGGCAGAATGGGCACGCCGCGCTCATTGGCTGCCCAAGCCACTTGACGGGTGCCTTCTCTCCCGCCGATCAGCACCACGACTTCCGCGTTGTTCGCTTGAGCTTGCCGGATTTCTTTCCACTCGCCCGGCAGCATTTCGAGGGTGAGAGCAAGGTTCGGGTAATCCGCATTGAACTGTTGCTCGTTTTCGGGATAGAGCGGATCGTTGGATCGGGGGGTGGTCGGCGGCAGCAGGATCACAGGCAGCGGCGTCTTGCCCTCGCGCGCGTCATTGGCGCCCTTCAGCACATGGATGTCGGCGGTGCTCGGGTGGAGGGAACTCACCACCGGGGTCAGCCCTCGCCGGGCCAGCGCCGCGCCGAGGTGCCGGCAAGCCGTTTCAAATTGTCTGCGTTCAACGGGCCGCTTCGGATGATTGAACGAGCCGACGACCAGCACCCGCAGGGGACCCGGCTGAGACGAAACACGGCTCGCAAAATGAGGCGCGGAAACTTCGCCCACCGGCGTCGCGCCGGCGGAACCCGATGGGCGAACTAAGGGTGGCCGTCCGTCGGCTCCGTCAGCTCACGCAGCACATCCAGCAGGTCGTCCAGTTTCTCATCCTCCTCCGCCCAATTGAGGATGCGCCCTTTCCGATCGTCCAAATTGAGTGAGTCCGCCGGACGCTGGCCAATCGGGATTTCCAGCAGGAAAATGAGTTCGGTGTATTGATGCGACTTGAGACTCTTGAACCGGGTCAGCACATCACGCCGCTGGTCCCGCCCGAAACCCCGCATCGCATTCGCCGCAGGTTCTGCACTGGCCGTTTGGTCCGCAAGGCCGGATGCATCCTTGGCCCCTTCCTGGCTGAAGACGCAGCCGTACGCCTCAAAGACTTCGCCGCGCTTGCCTGCCACCGATCGCTTGGGGCCGTAGCGCTGGCGCTGCGCACCGGCCAACCCCTCGAACGTGGCGGCGTCCACCAGCAACCCGCCCGGTGTGGCTTTGGCCTCCAGACGGACAGCATGGGCAATCGTCGTCCCGGCAATGTTGAACCCGCCGCCAGGCTTCGGCTCCATCACGACCTCGCCCGTTGCGGCGCCGATGCGAAAGACCCGTTTGGCCATCGGGTCGGACCGGGTGCGATTATGCTCATGCGTGGCAGCATGGACCGCTTCCGAGAAAACATGAATGTCCGTCGGGTGTTCGAAGAACAGAATGGCGCCGTCGCCGGTGGTTTCCATGACGCAATCCTCCCGGCGGGCCTTGACCGCTCGCAGTCCCTCGTCAATGAAGGCTTGAATTTGCTGGTTGAGTTGGAGGATGGTTTTCGCGCCCAATCCTTGCTGGTAAGGCTCAGCGATCGAACTATAGGCGACCAGATCGAGTTCCACGACGGTTCTAATCATAGCATTGCCTTTTGGCCATTGTTTGGTGCGCGGACGGTCGTGACTGCGAGTTCGAGAGGTAATTGTTTGAGGGGCGCCAACAGGTCGTCCGTCGGCGGATGCAAGCGGAGGCCGCATCTGGACGCCACGGTTCAGATCCTTCAACAGTTTCTCGGTTTCGTGCACGCGCGGATCTTGGATACTCTTACGCAGTGCGCGGCACTTCTCCAACTCCGTACGAGCGGAACTAATCCATCGCCGCACTTGGGCGGGAAGAGCTTTGAAGGTGGTGGAGGAAGAATCAGAGCGGCCGAGCCGTTGCGCGGCTTGGAGCAGCAACGCTTGGGCGCGCAGGTGGCGGCCTTCGGCGATGGCCCAGGCATACCAACATTCAGGATCGGTCGCGGCGAGCAGCACCGGCAGACCGGACTTCCGGGTGGGATGGATGCCGGTGTCGAGGGCGATGGTGAGATCATCAAGAGCCGGCTGCGGTGCACCGCGCAGGATGTGGAGCCGAGCGCGTTCGATGAGGAGGTCGATATGGTAGATACCGTAACCGGCCGACCGAGCTTGGGAGAGTGCAATTCCCACCCGATCAAGAACTCGGTCTGGAACATCACGCTTGAGGCTTGCGATCTGAGCGAGCGTGATCCCCGAAAGCAGTGAGGCAACCATCTCCTGAGCCCCTGAAGCGAAATCCTCATAACGCTTGAGCTCTCTGCCCGCGGCAGCCAAGTCCTCCTGGGCCAGCTTGAGACGGGATTCAACCAAAGACGCCCATCGACCGATGCGAGCCCATCCGCGCTTTTTTCCTGTATTCTTGATTCGCTGGAGTTCCTCATTGGCCAACTGCAGATCGCTTCCCTTTCTCCGCCGAATCAGCGACATAGCAAACCAGATGCTCGGGAACGCGAGAAACCTCGGTTCCTTGCTCTTGAGCTGGCTTTCCAGATGTTTGGCCTTGCCGAATAGAGCCATTCCCTCGCCCACGCTGCCGCGGAGAAAGCAGGTGTATGCCAGGTTCGTGTAGGCAACCAAGTCAGAGTCGAGACGGCGACGGTCTCCCTCGGGCAAGGTTTTCGTATCGACGAAAAGCCGCTTCGCACTCTCACACACTTGCCGGAGCTGCCCGCGCAGCAGATGGAGATTCACCAGATTCCGCTGTGCGATCCATCTGTCTTCGGCTTCATCCTGCGGAAGCTTGACCGACACTTTAAAAGCTGTTCGGTAGTGTGCTTCCGCCGACATCAGGTCGCCCAACTGTCTGCTGAACCCCGCGGCGTCGTTGATGACTCGGCACATTTCGGCAGGCCACTCTCTGGATGGCTGCTGCCTGTAGAAAGCGGACAGCATCTCAGTTAGAGTAGCTCCTCGAAAGTAGTCGATTGCGCCATTAGCGAGACCAGGGAAGGCCCCCATGCCGCGCTTATAGACGGCGAATGCGTCCTGCCAACGACCGAGTTGGAGTGCCTGGTGGAGCACTTCTTCGAGCTCATTCAAGCACTTGAAGCCATATCGCCTTTTCACCGCCCAGCATGTGTCGTCGAACTTCTTAGAGCTGGCCAGGCGCTTCAAAGTGACGCCGAGCTTGCGTTCCAGGAATGAAACAATGGCCTGCCGAGCCATCTGCATTTGCTCCTTGTCCCCGTGCTTCAAGAATCCCTCTAGGATCAGAGGATGGGCCGTGAGAACATGGCTTGACCGGCCCTGAGGATCGGTCCGAACACGAGGTCGCATTCCCAGCAATCTGTAATCCTCCAATACGCCAAGCGCTCGATGGAGCTCCTTTCTGCTGAGGGCAGCAAGTCCCACTCCCGAAGCTGATTTCCTGGCTTTGCCCGAAAAGATCGAGACAAGAGTCCTCTCACTCACGCCTTTGCGGAACAGACAAATACGCTCCAACACCGCCAAAGCCGGAGGGTGGCGTTCAGTCAGACCTTGGCGATACCAGGCCACGATTTGTTCGAAGCGCTCTGCTAGCTGAGAAACCGGGAGCGAGCTCAATTTCGTGCCCGTTCGAGTGGTGTCTTGCATTCGTTCCAACAACCCTGGAACCTCTTCCAGACGCCCGGCAAAAAAGTTGGCGATATAGCTCCCGGCGAGATCAACCATCAATGCGTGACCGCCACACTCTCTAACGAGAATACGAAGTCGATCCTCTGTGCTCTCAACGCGGTGCTCCTTCAGCAAAGCCAAGCCTGCTTCCTCGGAGATTGATTCTACCGGGATGCGGCCGCAGGAAAGCTGCGGTGATCTCAAAAGTTCTGGAATCGCGTAGCGAGTCGTGACGATGGCTTGGATGCCCGCCAGGTAGCCTCCCGCAAGCCACAACAGGAGATCCCTCAGATCACCGTCCTTAATCCAGCGAAGCTGGCTGTCGTTGCGAGCCTCGGTCGTTTGAGCATGTTCGAAGCCGTCAATGATGATCAGGCGGCGGCGGTTCGTAGGTGCTAAGCCTTCGAGCAACTGCCTGAGTGACTCAAATGCTGAATTCCCTCGCGGGACTTGGCGTGACCCCTTGAAGTCGCAATATTCTTCTGAAAGCCAGCCAAGGAGCGAAGCAAAGAATTGGGTCGTGGACGCTGCCGCTTCGTCGAATGAGAAAACAAACACGCCGTCCGGCTGGGGCAGTGTTTTGTCCCCTGCCTGTTGTGGGAGGGCTTCGGGCAGGGATCGCAGAAACCGTTCGACGATAGCGGTCTTGCCTGCGCCCCCAACACCTTCGAGAATGCACACGGACTGACGGCCCTGACGCCACCAATCACGGAGCGAGAAATATTCAAGCCGGTCTTGCCAGTAGCCTGCTGAAAGCAGAACGCTCTTGAGGCATCTTCGCGTTTCTTTCTTCATATATCTGCTTCCTAGGTTCCTTGCTCCTCCTTGCGAATGTTGACTGAGAATCAACGTTGAATCGCCAAGCAACGAGGCAAGGAATGCTCCAAGGCGCTGGCCATGGGGAGGGTGACCTGCGCCAAGAGGCGTTCGGCATTGGCAACCGGAATCAAGCAGATTCCTGCCACCTCTCCGTCAGGAAATTTCACCTTCCCAATGGCTTCCGCCGCGAGGCGTCCAACAAACACATCTCGCCATTCAGAATTGAAAAAATGCTCTTCGGCACAAGACTCATCATGCCCATAGCCTCCGATAGCCTGGAGGCCACCGTCTAAGTCGGAGGGCTGCAGATTCAGTTCCTGCAACATCTCTGCGAAAGCGGTTTGCTCCGTTCCCTGGACAGCATCGAGCGTGGTATGGCCTCCGACCGAAATGTCGAGCTGGCCTGGGGAATCTCGCTTGCTCCAATCGCGGATCTGAAGCAGCAGCGAATCTCCCAAGGACGGACTCCTCCAGACAATCAGGATGTGCGCGCACCGGTGGCGGAGTCCCAAAACATGGCAAAGCCAGCGAGGGCTGTTTGTGCCGGTGGAAGTCCCATGCCGATCAAACAACGGCAGGGGTTCGTCTTTGTCGTCGGGTCGGAGTCTGTTGCGGAAAGCAGAGAGTTTCGTGGCGAGCTCATCAAGGCGTTCTTGGCTGACGCCATCACCGTGGTTGAGTTCTCGGCGTAACTCATCGAGTGAAAATTCGCATGGGATTTCTTTCATGCCGGTTTTCCGCCGTTTAGGCCAACCGCCCTCCGGTACAGCACAAATTGAGAACGGCAATTACCATTCCGGGTATCGGTCCGCCACGCTGTGACCTCCCACGCCTGCGATACCACGCAGGACTGTCTTGCCTGTCTGGGACACCCAGCAAGCCGTGGGCGCAGTGCGATCCCAATCAGGCCCTTCCGGCTGGCCGAGTGTTTGGGATGCTGCGAAATGTCGTCCTTTCATCCTGACTAGAGATCAAATTAGCAGGAACCGGCGTGCAAGGGAAGTTGCTTTTTTGTACTCTGGATTGTCTTGCTGAGGGTGAGGGGCTGTGGTTCTTTGGAGCCGCTTAAGTTGACTCGCCAATCGGACTAGAAACACCGAGCCACCGACTCCCTATGAACTTACCCATCACCCGTCGCGAATTTCTCAATTCCACCTCGGCCGCAAGCGCCGCTGCGGCTATGGGCCACACCCTGCTCAATGCTCCGGCAGCAAACGCTCAGACTGGCGGTCAACCTAAGCCGGTCGTGATCGCCAGCTCGAACGGCCTGCAAGCCACGGCCAAAGCCATGTCCATGATCCAACAAGGCGCCGACGCGCTCGACGCCGTCATCGCAGGCGTGAATCTCGTCGAAGACGATCCGAACGAAAATTCCGTCGGCCTCGGCGGTTTGCCGAACGAGGACGGCGTGGTGGAACTCGATTCCTCCGTCATGCACGGGCCGACAGGCCGCGGAGGATCGGTGGCAGCCCTCCGGAATATTCGCAACCCGTCGAAGGTCGCTCGGCTGGTGATGGAACGGACGGATCACGTCCTGATCGTCGGAGAGGGTGCCTTGCGCTTTGCCAAGGCGCATGGCTTCAAGGAGGAAGATTTGCTGACGGAAGAATCCCGCGAAGCTTGGCTGAAATGGAAGGAGAACCTGAGTCGCACCGACGACTGGCTGCCGCCGCATGACATTGAGACCCGGAATATCAGCATGGGCCTGCAGTCCGCTCTGCGCAATCACGGCACCATTAATTGCAATGCCATCGATCTCCGCGGAGGCATCTCCGGCTGCACGACCACGAGCGGGCTCTCATTCAAAATCCCGGGCCGAGTGGGCGATTCGCCGATTCTGGGCGCCGGGTTGTACGTCGATAACGAAGTCGGCGCCGCCGGTTCAACCGGCCGGGGCGAAGCGAACCTTCTCGCGTGCAGCAGCGTGATGGTCGTCGAATACATGCGGCAGGGCAATTCTCCGGAGCAAGCGTGTCTTCTGGCCTGTCAACGGATCGTGGCACAAACCAAAATGAAGCGCTTGCTCGACGACCAGGGCCGGCCGAAGTTCAACGTGAACTTTTACGCGATCAACAAGCGCGGCGAATTCGGCGCGGCGGCGATTTGGAGCGGCGAGAAATTCACCGTCAACACCGGAGAAAAGGAGAGCCGCCGATTGGATGGCGCCTTTCTGTTTAAGCGGAATCCGTAAGTTCATCTGTTTGTCGTGTTTCGCAGTCGAACCCCTAATTCCAAGCCGCTTTCAGCATGAGACGAACACTCCTCTCTATGAACCGTGGACTCTGAACTTTTGGCGTGGGAGTGATGTCAAACTGCGGGAAATGATGCCTATTACTCCCGGAACAATTGGTGTAACAGCGTCAACAACAGTTCCGCCCGATAGGGCTTGGCTAAGACTGCGTCAACGCCTAACGCTTCAAGATCCCCCATCTGCCCTTCTTTCACTGAGCTGCTTCCGAAACCACTCGAAGCGATTACCTTGATCTGCGGACGCATCCTTTTGAGCACGCGCACGAGAGCCACTCCCCCCATGATGGGCATGCCGATATCGGTCAGCACCACCTGAATCCGATCCGCATGCTGACTAAACAACGCCGTCGCGGCCGCTCCGTCCTCAGCCACCAAGACCTGATAGCCATAGGCGGTAAGTAAACTGCGGGCCATTTCTCGGATCCCAACCTCGTCATCGACCACGAGGATCACTTCCCCTTGTCCTGGGGGCAGCTCTGTCGCCTTGCTCTCCTCCTCGTTCCTTCTTTCTCCAGCCGTCGCTGGAAGGAACACTTTGAACACGCTCCCTCGGCCTGGCTCGCTCTCCAGTTGCAGAAACCCTCCGTGACTCTTGACAATGCCTAGCACCGTCGCCAATCCCAAGCCTGTGCCTTTACCGGCCTCTTTGGTGGTAAAGAACGGGTCAAAAATCTTATCCTGGATTTCTCCCGGAATTCCCACGCCGGTATCCGACACCCGGAGAAGAACATACGCCCCCGCTTTGGCCCCCTCACACATGCTCGCAAAGGTTTCATCGATCTCGATGTTTTCCACCGCCAGAGACAAAGTGCCGCCGTCGGGCATCGCATCCCGGGCATTCACGCAAAGATTGAGCAGCACCTGGTGCAACTGGGTTGCGTCCCCCAGCACGGTCCAGGCGTCTGAACACACCTGGAAGGTCGTGGTAATGTTTTTGGGAAAGGTTTCTTTGGTCAACTTCGTGATCTCTTTAAGCAAATATCTCGGTTGAATCGCTACGCGTGCTCCTTCGACCCCTCGGGCGAAGGTCAACAATTGCTTGACGATACCCGTTCCTCGCTCTGCGTTGGCCTCGACAATGCCTAGCACCCGTTCGTACTGCTCGTCCGTTGGTTTCAACCGGAGGATTTGAGCGGCCATCAGGATCGGGGCCAGGATGTTGTTCAGGTCGTGCGCGATGCCGCTGGCCAGGGTTCCAATGCTCTCCATGCGCTGGGCGCGAAGAAACTGCGCTTCCAGCTTCTTTTTTTCGGTGATGTT
>JACQWK010000370.1 GCA_016209525.1 Verrucomicrobiota bacterium | reverse complement strand
CGCGGTTCGTGACCGTAAGGCGGACACTCCTGTCCGCACATTTTCGGAAGTCTTGCGGACAAGAGTGTCCGCGTTACGGCCAAAATGAGAATTGCTGGGCGGAGCTCGGCCTTCCAGGCCGCAGCGGATCTCACGTCATTCGGGCGAAGCAGGAATTCTGGGCCGCAGCATTGTGGCGCCTGCCGCGGCCTGGAAGGTCGCGCTCCGCCCCATCCACCTTATTTCACGCAGCCGCGACGGCATGGGTTGTGCTATTTTTCCGTCGCTGCGTGGACAATGGCCAGAGTGCAATAATACATATGTCGAACTTCCGCACCTTCCGGTGGATGTTGGCGGTTTCTGCTGTTCCTTTTCTCCCAATCGCAATTCTTGCCGAGGACCCTCCGCCTCCGAGGATCATCGATATTGGAATTGAGAATTCCCAGAAAGTCCTCCGCTTCACCCCTTACCCGGCCGCTCAAGAATTCAAACTCTGGCGAGCCGACACTCTAGACCAACCGTTTACGGTGGATTCCACGGGCATTCTGTCCGGCTACAGTTGGAAATCCCCGCTCACGGCAACTTCGCCGTCAGGTTTTTATCGAGTTCAAGTCACCCCTTTGGACAGTTATTCCTTGGCGGCGGCGACGATCCTCAATCGCGTGTCGTACGGGCCGACCCCGGACGATCTGGATCGCATCAAAGCCGTTGGAATCCAGCCTTATATCGAAGAGCAATTGGCGCCGGAAACCATTTCAGAAGACTTAGACATCGACCGAGTCACTGTGCCGACGGGCTGGCAATACGTGAAGACCTCCGCAGCAAAAGTCAGCACCAAAATCCTTTACGTGTATCTAACTTCCGTCGGCGAAGGCTACATCGACGATATCAAACTCGTCGCTGGGAATGTAGCCGGCGTTGGGCCGAACCTGCTGCGGAACGGTGATTTCGAGTTGCCGCTCACCACGAACGATTGGGTCGTCTCACGAAATCACGCTGGTTCCAAGATCACGACCGAAGCCAGCTATTCGGGGACCAGCAGCCTCCACCTTGTGGCGAACGCACCCGGAACCACGCGTGAATCTTCCATCTGGCAAACAAACTTGCCAGTGATCCTTTCGTCGCAAAGCTCGGCGCCAAACTACACCTTGAGCTACTGGTTCTTGCACTCAACCAACGCGCCGAGCAGCGTCACCGTGCGGTTCTCCAACGGGGGCGTTGTCGGCAATTCACCACAGCTCCCGCCCATCACAAGACTCACCATCGGAAGCGCTCCTGTCACCGACCTCCAGGCTTGGTTCATCCTGCACGCGGTCAGGTCCCAACGCCAATTGCTCGAAGTCCTGTCGCAATTCCTGGACAACCACTTCGTGACCTACCAGACCAAGACCGAAGAGTACCTCGCCGGCAAAGCCCCCGCCGGGGCTGAGGACGCCATGGCCACGGAGTTCGAATACCGCGAACTCAAAAAGTGGCGCGAGGTGTTGATGAATCCCAATGGCACGTTCTACGACCTGCTCAAGATCAGCGCGGAAAGCCCGGCCATGGTGATTTACCTGGACACGGTCGCGAGCAAGAAAGGCGCGGCCAACGAGAACTATGCCCGCGAACTGATGGAGCTGTTCACTGTGGGCGTGGACAACGGCTACGACCAGCAGGACATCGAACAAATGAGCCGGGCCTGGACCGGATGGCGCGTGGAAAAGTTGCCGCTCGGACAGGAAACGAATCCTTTCGCCACGCCGATTTCCGCCAATAGGAACACCACCCCCGGCTACTGGACCTTAAGCTTCAAGGCCACCGACCACGACACGACCGCCAAGACCATCTTTGCCGGAAAGACGGTCGATGCGCGCTTCGGCCCGCCCCACGCCGGCAAGTCCTACCAACTCAATTTGCCAGCCCGCCTGGGCACCAGCGGCATGCAGGATGGCTACGACATCATCGCCCACCTCGCGGACTTGCCCTACACGCAGGAATACATCAGCGTCAAACTTTGCCGGCTTTTTGTCCACGACCGCTTCGTGCACGGCGTTTATGATTTCACCGACCCTAATCTGAGCGCCGAGGCAGCGCTCGTGCGCGATTGCATGAAAGCGTGGGACACTCCCGCGGCCGAAGGCAGGAGAGGCAACCTCCGCAACGTGCTCCGGGTCATCCTGAACTCATCGATGTTCCGGCAGCACATGGCCTCCCAGCAGAAGGTGCGAAACCCGTTTGAGTTTACTGTCGGCGCTGTCCGGGCTTTGCGGGCAGCCAAACCAACGGGCGGATTCACATCGGACTGCACCGGCGCCGATCTCGTCACCCCGATGAATCGACTGGGCATGCGGCTGTTCAATCGCGAGGAACCGGACGGCTGGTCGGAATTTGGCGCGGATTGGATCAATTCTTCTTGGCTGATGGAACGGATGCGGTTTGTGCAGGAGCGCCTAAAGGCTTCTTACTCGGACCCGGTTGGGCTGTTGAAGCTCAAGCTGCCGTCTTCCCAGTGGCGCAACGCCGGCGTAGTGACCGACTACTTCTTGGGAATCTTGTTTCCTGGCGAAGGCAAAGCGAACCTCGACTTGGATCGCACCACCGCCATCGCCTACTTGAACACGCTGGATAACGGCATAACCCCATCGTCCTTCAGCGGCCTCGACCCCAACTCCGCGGCCTATAACACGCGCGTGAAGGGGATGGTGGCTTATCTGATGGGCTTGCCACGGTTTCAGGAGCAATGATTCTAAGAACGGCAACTAAACCGCGAATGGACGCGAATGCACGCGAATTCCCGGATCGGATTCCGGTCAACGTCCGGGAGAACCGAGGTGGATGTGGAAGCCATTGCCTATTCGTGTCCATTCGCGTCCATTTGCGGTTTTATCAATCTGAACTGCCGGAATCAGGAGGATTGAGCCCCGGATGATACACGGATCGAACATTCAGTTTCCCGTCCCCTCCTATGCGTTGGAGGCCACGCCAAACACTTCGTTGCAATTGCCAAAGTTCCTCCTGCGATTGCTACCCATGGTTTGGATGAACGGAAAACGGTGTTTGGTCTGTGCCATCCGTGGCTGGGTGGAAGGCGCTTGGAGGAGCTTGATTTGCTGGATCCGCGAGTGTCGCGTTCTCCCTCACCCCGGCGTCAGACAACCCTGGTGCCTGTTTTGCCTCACTCACAGAAAACCATGATTAACATCCTAACTCGACGAACCTTCCTGGAACGCAGCCTACAAGTCGCCGTGGGCGCCGTGGCCAGCGCTTTCATTAATGTTCCTTCATTCCTTCAACGCGCGCTGGCGCAGGGAACCCTCCCGACCCAAGACAAGAAACTGCTTTTCATTTTCTTACGAGGCGGCAACGACGCCTTGAACACCGTGATCCCATGGGGCGATGACGCCTACAACCAGACCACCCGTCCGACTCTCTACATCCCGCGCCCCGATCCTCAGACCAGTGTGTCGGGCCGCATGCCGACTATCCCTGACTTGAACCGAGTCGTGGACCTGGGCAATGGCTTTGCCGGAGTGCATCCGGGCTTGGTCGGTTTAGCTCCCGTCTTCAACGAAGGCCAGGTGGCGCTTATTCATCGCGTCGGGTATCCCAAACAATCCCGGTCCCACTTCGATTCCCAGCGCTACTGGGAGAACGGGATGCCAAAAAACAATGCGACGACCAGCGGCATTTTCTATCGGGCGATCACAACCACGGGCCTGCACCAGGGACGAAGATTCCCCGCGATTTCCTTGCAGGGCGACGACCCCCTCCTGCTTCGTGGCCCCTTGCCATTGACCACGAATCTGTCCGATCCAAACCGCTACGATATGCTCGGCATCAGCGGCTCCGACAAACTCAAGCTGCTGAACGCAATCTCCGCCGAATATCGCATTCCTTTCGCGGAAAAAGACAATCGGGACCTGGTCTTCCATACCGGGCGCGGGCTCAAGGACGCCATCGATGCGATCAAAAGCATCGGCCTGACCGCGAACAACTTTTTCGACACCAACGGCACCACTCATTTGTTTCCCATCGACGCCGCCTCCAATCAGAAAGGCTTCGTCGCCGGGTCATATGGTTACTTCAAAAACATCAAGACGGCTGCGCAGATCTTGGCGAACACGGATGCCATCATCGCCGGGACGAGCCTTGGCGGGTTTGACACGCACAATAACCAAGGGGCGCTGACCGGTGGCCACGCCGACCGCATGAAGTGGCTAGGATGGACGATGTATGCGCTGAGGAAGTATTTCACGGATGTCAATCCGGCGCTTTGGGACAACACCATCGTAATCACCCTCTCCGAGTTCGGGCGAACCTCTCAGGAAAACGGCAATCGAGGGACGGACCACGCCGAAGCCGGGGTGATGTTGATCGCGGGCGGCAAAGTCAAGGGCGGCGTCTATCAGTGCAGCAATGAGACTTGGACGGTCGGCAAGACCGGCTCCATGTTCCAGGTGAACAGTCGCTATCTGAAGCGAAGCGTCGATTACCGGTCCGTGCTGGGCGAGATCATCCGCGATCATCTCGGCGCGAGTTCTGCCCAATTGAACACGATCATTCCCGGCTACGCCGATCCGCGAGAGAGCCTCCAAAACGGCGGCGTGACCTTGGACGGGACTCGGATCGCGGGCGAACTCGGTATCGTGTAACACGGTTGCCAAAACAAATTTCCGATGAATTAGGACACAACCCCGGATTAGGCCCTCTTAGTCACGAGGATATTCCCCTACCTTTCCACAGTAAACGTCAGATCGGTTTGGCTCTTGCCTCGCCTTTCAGGTGCTCGACCCCCGTCATCCTTCCCGTCGAAACCGACGCTGTAGATCACGTACCCGCGTTCCAGCCGCTTGTATCGAAGCGGTTTTAGATCGAACGGATCAATCGGGACTCTGGACGAGTAATCTGGAACCAGTTGCTGCAACGTTTCAGGAAGTCGATTCTGATTCTTCAACCGCCAGCGCTCCAAAGCCAGTGCCGCCAGGAGTGCCCGCCGCCGAGCCTCCTTCTCCGCCTCCAGAACTAACACGGACGGAAGACTCGGGAGCAATTGGCGCATCAACCGAAAAGGAAGGCCGCGGTAATTGTCTGGCGGGCCGGGGAGTTGATGCGCTTTCGGGAAGCTTTCCGGAAAAGGCAATTGGGCGACTTCGAGATAACGGTCCATTGTCTGGAGGAAGATCAACAGATCGCGATCTCGCAGCCCGCTGCTGGAGTATAAGCCTTGGAGTACTCCCATCCCGAGAGTCATCCAATTCGGCGCCGGCGTTACTCCCATCGAAACTGCCAGCAACCGCTGGGGGGGCATCTCATGGAAGGCCAATTGAAGATACCGATGGCCCGCCAGAGCGCGCCAAAGGCCGTTGGGGAACTCCAATTCCTGCATGCGGTTCGACAAGTCCTGCAACTGGCGATCCGAGAGGGCGTGCCGCGTCAGCAAATGTTCCATGACCTGTGCCGCTCCGCTTAGGCCGTTATTCATCGGATACCGGGCGCTCAGGAGCGGCTCTGCAGCCAGAGAGCGGGTCAAGGCCAAGAGCGTGGTCAACGATTGAATCGCCTGCTCGGGCCGATCCTCTTCGCTGTGCCACACTGCTTCGAGACGCAAGAGTTGCATGATTTCGTGCACGCGACCGAAGGGTCCCCACATATTGATCTGCGTGCGGCTCCAGGCCGAGTCGTAGCGGCTCTTTCGAAGGTTCACGGCTTCGCGCAGGATGGCCAACGCAACCCGATTGCTTGTGACGTAGGCGGCCATCGCTTCCTTCTGTTCCGAGGGTATTGGCGCGGTGCGGGCCACCCATTCGGTCCGCATCAGCCCCGGCAGATTCGTCCGGAGCGGCACCGGCAACCATTGTGAGCCGTAAAGGAAAGCAGTGGCTCGGGCTACGACGGCTGCGGCATTCTCCTGAATCGGAATCGGTGGATGCCACGTCGCCAGATCCGGTTCGCTGACGGGCTGACCGGCTTTTTGAAGGCCGGCCAAGTGCTCCTTGATTGCGAGCGAGGTCGAGAGTCGGTACCAGCCGAACCAGCCGAGCCCCAGCAACACCACTGCGAGGAGTGACCATAGCCAAGCATGCCGACGCAGGACCAGGCCCAGTCTAGCCCCTGAAAATCCGGAATCGCTGGAATGTGACGGCGATTCTCCCTCACCCCGACCCTCTCCCGCTGGGATAGGGAGGACGGATTGCCGCGTCTCGTCATTTCGAGCGCACCCATTTTGTCTTTTCGCAGTGGAGAATTCCCCCTCTCCCAGCGGGAGAGGGCCGGGGTGAGGGAGAACGCGGCTTGGCGAAGTCAAGCCTCGCAATCCATCCCACACACGTTGAATCAAGCGCGAACCGACTTGTGATAGCGAGAATTGTCTCCTGGGCGCAAATCGTTCGGCGGCGATCGCCCTGAATTCATTGAGGACATTGCGTTTGGCCTGCCATCCGAAAATCAAATCGAGAGCGAGGCCAAGGCCCAGCCAAGAAGCTGCCCACGTCCACGGCGACAACTGCGGTTCTGGCTGTCCCGTGAGTTGGCAGAACAGCGCCGCCGACCAATACAATCCCAAACAGATCAACCACGGCAGCGCCAGCACACGGATCCAAGCGCCGGAAAGCGCCCGGCTCATGTTCTTGCTCGTCAACGCCAGCCACATCGCTACCCACCTGAGCGTGACGAGGTCCGCCACGAGCGCAACCATCCCCGCGGTGATCGACGCCGCCAATTTGGGAGCCGATGGATCATGGTAAGACCTCCACGCGAAGCTCAGGAAAATGAAGTCAAGCGCCAGAATCACGCTGACGGATTTCGCGAATTGCGATCGGAGCGCGAGCCTCTGACCGGCGGCGATCTCCAAGACGCTGAGAGGCGAGGACAGCAACAGCTCCAGGGCGCCGCTCCGGCGATCCTCGATCCATCGAGTGCAGACCTCCGAGACCAGCCAAACCTTCAGCACCAGATGCGCGCAAAAGAGAACGAAGACCGCCGCCATCACTGCGATATCCACCGCCGCCACCGCCGCGGGAATCCAGATCACGGCCATGGCCCCCAAGAACACCCAAACCAGCTTCGCTTTCAGACGGTCTCGGCCAGCCAGCCAGAGGATCGGGTTCCGGTCGAGCAAACGAGCCCGCACCGCGGCGCGAGTGGCCGCACTGCCATAATTCCATCGCTGCCACTTTTCCCACCGCCGGAATCTTTGGCCGGTTCGCGGGCGATCCCGGCAAACCCGCGGCAAAACCGCGCTGGAGACCGCCAACAACCCCCAGCCCAGCAGATGTGTCGAAACCAGGGAGAGCAAGTATTCGCGCAGCCAGTGGACTCGATCGGCCAGCGCGATTCCAAATGCGAAAATGGGGCTGGGAAGGAGCATCATCCGCTCCGGACCCGCGAACGGCGTGGAGGAAGAGGACACGCTCCAGTAGATCGCGACGGTGCAGAGCGGGGCGCCAGTGACAAATACGATCAGAGCGATTGAAGCAAACATCGCTTTGCGATCGTTGCGGCTCAGCGTCGAAACGAACACACCGGCCGCCAGTGAAAAGAAAAGTGTGTTGATCAGGGCGCCCACCACCCGGGCCATTTCTCCGGCAGAGACGCCTCCGAGCAGCATGGCCAGGGCCAGCATGGGGACGACGGCCAGCAACCCGTAAACCGACCTCAGCGAGAACGCCGCCAGCTTCCCGAAAACGACGTCATAACCTCTCAAATCGGTCAGAAACAAGAGCCCCAACGTCCCTTCTCGTTTCTCTTCGCTCAGACAATCCGCTGTCACCGAAGCTCCCGCGAAGAGGCAATAGGCAAAAGCCATCGAGGCCAGGATTGAGAACAGAAGTTTGCCCTGCTCAGCCGGCTGGATCTCGGAGGCGAGGAGCACCAATCCGGTGATGATGCATAGACCGACGACCGCCGCGCCGACACGGGTCCAGTACGTACTGGGGCGCCGGGCCGCCACGTACATTTCCCGAGCGACGATTGGCAGAAAGGTCACTGGTATGTTCGACAATTCAAATTGGCCTCTGTCACAAGGGAACTCGGGGTAGAAGGACTGCCCACGCGGCTCTCCATGAACCGTTGCTTCGTAGCCGCCGAGGTAACGAGGCGGAGACCGTGGTTAAAACCAATATCCGCCTCCTCACGTCGGCGGCTACGGTTCATGGTCCCAAAGCACGCCTTTTGGGCTTGGAGGCTTTCCAAAAACCACAAGGTGGGGCGAGACTCCCGTCGAGCCCTGGAATCATTGCTGGCAAGAGAGTCAGGGCTCGACCGGAGGCTCGCCCCACCCGTGGACGAGCTCATGGCCCCAATGGGAATGCGCGGGTGTCCGGCCATTCCGTGTCTTATCAGTCGCCTCCATTCATTGGGGGCGGGCTGGAAGCCTGCCCTCCGCTTTGATCGTTTCCCCATAGGGCGGCTTGATGATCCCGCGCTCGGTGATGATGGCCGTAATGAGCTCGGGCGGCGTCACATCAAACGCCGGATTCCAGCACTTGGCCTCCGGCACGGTGATCAGCGACTTGTTGAACACGCGCCGGATCTCACTCTCGTTCCGCATTTCAATCGGGATGTCCTGTCCGCTCGAAATCGAGAGGTCAAAAGTCGAG
Source organism: Verrucomicrobiota bacterium (assembly GCA_016209525.1). GTDB lineage: Bacteria > Verrucomicrobiota > Verrucomicrobiia > Limisphaerales > SIBE01 > VHCZ01. The sequence goes on along the minus strand of JACQWK010000370.1, from coordinate 15,011 downwards.
AGCGGTGCGGCCACATAGAAGGGAACGCCGTGAAACTTTGCGGCGATGGCCAGGGGGTAGGTCCCGATCTTGTTAGCCGTCGATCCGTCGGCGGCGATGCGGTCAGCGCCGACAATCACGAGGTCCACCTGTTTCTGTTTCATCAGCGAGGCGGCCATGCTGTCGCAGATCAGTTGGCTTGGAATACGAGCCGCAGCCAGTTCCCACATGGTCAGGCGGGCGCCTTGCAGGACCGGCCGCGTTTCATCGGCGAAGACCTGAACTTTCTTCCCGGACCGATGGGCGTGGTAAATCACTCCGAAGGCCGTCCCAATGCCTCCTGTGGCAAGCGCGCCTGTGTTACAGTGAGTCACGATGCGCGCGTTTTCCGGCACCACCGCCTGGCCATGCTGGGCCATCAATTCGCAGCGACGGCGGTCATCTTCATGCAGATCGACAGCCAGACGAAGGAGCCGCTCCTTCAGCGCGGGGATATCGGTCTCGGCCGAGTTCTGCACGTTGCGCCGCAATTCCTCCAAAGCCCAGCGGAGATTCACGGCCGTCGGACGCGCCGAAGCCAGGTATCGGATCTTCTCCTCCATCGCTTGAAAAAACTGGTCTCGGGACGCGCCCGTCCAATCCCGCAGGCCGAGATAGAGGCCGTAGGCGGCCGTGATGCCGATAGCCGGCGCGCCTCGCACGCGGAGATTCTGAACGGCTTCGAACGCTTCCTCGATCCGCCGTATTTCCAAGTAACCGGTGGTCTCGGGCAATAGAGTTTGATCGAGCAATTCGAGATAATCGTTCTTCCAGGCGACGGCTTGGATCATAGACATGAAACTGAGAATATTCCTATTGGCAGCGCGAGCGAGCTTCGTTTAACGTCTTCCCGAATGCTCGCTCTACCCAAACCGGAAGTCATCATCACCCATGAAAGCGATCTGGACGGATTGATTTCCGGACTGCTGCTGAAGCGGCTTGCGCGGCATTTGTTCGCCGCCGATGTGCCCATGGAAGCCTACCACAATCATAATTGGCGGCAGCGAAGCTTGCGGGAGAAGTCCGCCTGGGTTTGCGACATGACTTTTGAGGAACGGCTGGATCGCCCGGAGTGGGTCGTCATCGACCACCATGCGACGGAAGCAGCGGCTAAGAATGCAATCTTTATTCATGACTTGGCCAAATCGGCTGGCCTGCTGAGCTATGAACTTTGTCAGCCCCACGGTCTCGGCAGCCCGCAATTGGATCGGCTGATCCATTTGAGCAACGTCTCGGACTTGTTCCTCGAGGACGATCCGGATTTCGAGATCGCCAGCGATTACGCCAATCTGGTCAAGTCCTATCAATTCTGGAACCTTTGCGAGCTGATCGATGGCGAGCTGGAACGATTGCTGGACCATCCGTTGCTGGAGGTGATGGCCGTAAAACGCCGGGTCGAAGATCCGCTGGGCTACGAGTGGAGCCAAAAGAATGTGACAGAACTCAGCCCGACCGTCGGTTTCGTGGATACCGTGGTGGGGAACATCAACTTGATCGTCCACCAACTACTGGAACGAAAGGCAACGAACTACCCCGTTCTGGTCACGCTTTTCCGAAAGGCCAACGGCCTGATCATCGTCAGTTTGCGCAGCCGCAACGGCGAAGCCATCAAGATTGCGGAGCGACTCCAAGGCGGCGGCCATGCCAATGCGGCAGGAGCGACGTTGCCGCGCTCGGTCCAGCAAATTCCGGACGCTGTTCGCTATTTGAAACAGGTCCTGAATCCTCCTCCTCCTCCGAAGGACGCACCCTTGAACAGTTTGGAAAGCTTGTTAGACGGCATCGAGCTGGCGAAGAAATAGCGACGGAGTGGCGCAATTTCTTGCGACTTCGAACTCGGCAGTCTAGCCTCCGCCCCAATGTTGAAGCTGCCGTTTGAGTTGTCACTCGCGCTCCGGTATCTGCGCCCCAAGCGAACCTTCGTCTCGGTCATCACTCTGATCTCGATCATCGGCGTGATGCTGGGCGTGGCGGTCCTTATCGTGGTCATCAGCGTCATGACCGGTTTCGATCGACAATTGCGGGAGAAAATCCTCGGCTTCAATCCCCACCTGAAGGTGCTCCAAGACGGGCCGATGTCGGACTACGCTCTGGTCGCGAGCGCGGTTTCATCCAACCGCCATGTCAAAGGCGCGGCGCCGTTTGTGATGGGCCAAGTCATGGTGCAGAACCAGCCGAACAATGGCAATCCGGTGTATCTATGTCCCGTCGTGCGCGGAGTGGACCCGGATCCCAGCATCGAGGCCCAAGTCAGTGTCCTGCCCTCAAGCGTCAAGTTCGGAACGTTCGACGTGACGGGGAATCGGGTTCTCGTGGGACAAGACCTGGCGCTGAAGATGAATCTGAAGGTCGGCGATACCATCGCGATCTACTCGGTCGCGGACTTTAAGCGCGTCGGAAAGCTCCTCAAGCGGGCTCGCGACAAGGAAGCGCTGGACGAAGGTTTTTTGCCGACCGACTTCGAAATCAGCGGGATTTTTGACGTCGGTTACTACGAGTTCAACAATTACTTCGTCGTTTGCTCGCTCGCGAACGCCCAGGACTTGTGCGATCTGGACGATTCGGTCCAGGGACTGATGGTGACGCTTCACGATCCGGGCCTCGCCCAGCAAGTCCGGGCCGAATTGCGGCCAGTCCTGGGGCCGGACTACCGCATCGTCACTTGGGAAGAGGAAAACGCCGAGATCCTTGACGCGCTGCTGGTGGAAAAGAACATGATGTTTTACCTCCTGTTCTTCATCAGCATCGTAGCCGCGTTCGGAATCATGAGCAATCTGATCGCATTCGTCGTCCAAAAGACGCGGGAGATCGGCATTCTAAAAGCCTTGGGCGCCTCCAGGCGCCAGATCACCTCAATTTTCTTCAGCCAAAGCCTGTTGGTGGGGTTGATCGGGATCACGGCGGGCCTGTGGCTCGGGATGTTCGCAGTTTGGTACCGCAACGAGTTTTTGCGCTTCCTCCGGCGCGCCTCAGGGATCGACCTATTTCCGGCGCGGATTTACAGCTTCAGCGAATTGCCGGCGTTGATCGATCCAGGCGACGTGGCCCTGATTTGTGGAGGGGCGCTTTTCATGTGTTTATTGGCGGGCGCCTTGCCCGCTTTGTACGCGGGTTGGCTGAAACCGGTGGAAGCGCTGCGCTATGAGTGAGGCCTCCAGCCCAAATGGCGACGTGCTCGTGAGGGCTGTCGGCGTTCGAAAGAGCTACCGGTTGGGAGACCGCGTCGTGGAGGTGCTGCGCGGCGTGGATTTGGAAGTGGCGCGGGGGGAATTGGTGGCGCTCACCGGCGCGTCCGGCTCGGGCAAGAGCACACTCCTGCATTTATTGGTGGGCCTCGACGCGCCGAATGCCGGAGAAATCCGGTTTTCCGGGCATAACCTCGCCAAGCTTTCGTCCGTGGAACTGGCTCGGTTCCGGAATCTGAAGGTCGGATTCGTTTTTCAAGCTTATCATATCCTGCCGGAATTGGATGCGTTGGAAAACGTTTGCCTTCCCGCGCGCATCGCTCGTCTCGACTCGAAAGCGGCCGCTTCCAGAGGCCGGGAACTCTTGGACCGTGTCGGACTGGGCGACCGCACGGATCACAAACCCTATGAACTTTCGGGCGGGGAGCAGCAGCGCGTGGCCATCGCCCGGTCCTTGATCAACAATCCCGAGCTGCTCCTGGCCGACGAACCGACGGGCAACTTGGATTCGCACACGGGCCAGGAGATCATCGAACTGCTGTGCGCTTTGCGGGCGGAACGCCAGACGACCTTGATCATCGCCACGCATGATTCGAGGATTGCCTCGCAAGCGCCCAGAGTCGTTGGACTCTTGGACGGACAAATCCGGTAGCCGGAACGCGCGGAAAGAGTTGCAGAACAAGAAGCGCTTCACGTAGGCTGGCCCGGAGCGACGGCATGAGAATTTACATCGACGGCAAGTATTACAGCGAAGAAAACGCCAAGATTTCGGTCTTCGACCACGGGTTGCTTTACGGAGACGGCATTTTCGAGGGCATCCGGGCTTACAATGGCCGGGTCTTCAAACTCCAGGAGCACATCGACCGTTTGTTTTACTCCGCGAAAGCGATTCTGCTGACCATTCCGATGCCGCATGCCGAGGTCATGCGGGCCGTCGTCGAGACATGCCGCCGCAACAAAATCCGAGATGGCTACATTCGTTTGGTTGTCACACGGGGAGTGGGCGGTTTGGGTCTGAATCCAAATAAATGCAAGCGGCCTTCCGTGATCGTCATCGCGGATCGAATTCAGCTTTACCCGCCGGAATTTTATGAGCGGGGGCTGGAAATAATTACCGTGCCGACGGTGCGCAATTTGCACAGCGCGCTCAACCCGGCGATCAAGTCGCTGAATTACTTGAACAACATTCTCGCGAAGATCGAAGCCAACAACGGCGGGTGCGAAGAGGCCATTCTGTTGAACGCGGAAGGATTCGTCTCGGAATGCACTGGAGACAATATCTTTATTGTGAAGAGCGGCCAATTGCTTACGCCGCCGCTTTCCGCCGGAGCGCTCTACGGTATCACACGCGGCGTGGTGATCGATCTCGCGAAAAAGGCTGGCATGTCCGTTGCTGAGTCCAACCTGACGCGTTATGATTTATTCAACGCGGATGAATGTTTTTTGACTGGCACAGGGGCGGAATTGATTCCCGTAGTGAAAATCGACGGACGAGTGATCGGGACCGGCAAACCCGGACGCACCACCCGCACCTTCGTCGAGAAATATCGAGCGCTAACCCAGACGACCGGCGAACCGATCTACGAATCTTGACTTAAACGCGCAAGCAGCGGATATACGAACTGGAATTATGCTATGCGATATTTGTAAGCAGAACGTCGCCACAGTGCATTTGACCCAGATGGTTGAGGGCAAGACGAAGAAGGTCGATCTGTGTGAGAGTTGCTCGAAAGACAAAGGAGTCGATGATCCGACCGGCTTTTCGCTGGCCGACCTGCTGTTGGGATTGGGCGCGGCCCAAGAATTGGAGCATGCGCTGCCTGGAGGGGAGGTCAAATGTCCTCATTGCGGTTTTACCCAGGCGGACTTCAAGAAGGCGGGCCGGTTGGGCTGTGCGGAATGCTACACGACCTTCGCCGAGGGCTTAGAAGGCCTGCTCAAGACCATGCACAAAGGCACCAAACATGTGGGCAAGGTTCCGCAGAGCTTCAAACAGACCTATGACTTGTCGGAGAAATTGAAGTCCCTGCAAGGAAAGCTCGACAAAGCCGTGGCCGAAGAAGATTTCGAATCCGCCGCGCGCGTCCGGGATGAAATGGCTCAGATTAAGACCAGACTTGCGAGTCTGACGACAGGCTGACCGATGAACATTCATGAGTTCCTTGCTTCCCCGGCGGAAGCCAGCAAACGGAGCGGGCCCCACGACCGGATTGTTTTGTCGAGCCGGGTCCGTTTGGCCCGGAATCTCAAAGGCATGGCGTTCCCCGGCTGGGCGAAGAAGCCGGATCGCATCAAGGCTCTCGAGCTGGTTCGACCAGCCGTGGAAGGATTGCGCCAGATGGCCAGCGCCTTCTCGGAAACCATGGATAATTTGAGCGCGCTGGACAAACAAATCCTGGTCGAACGCCACCTCATCAGCCGCGAGCATGCCGCCAAAACAGCAGGGAGCGGCCTCGTTCTGAACAAAGAAGAATCCCTCTGCGTGATGATCAACGAAGAGGACCACCTCCGCATGCAGTCGCTCAGGCCGGGACTGCAGATCAAAGAAGTGTGGCAGGCAATCGACCAAGTCGATTCATTGTTGGAAAAGAAGATCGAATACGCTTACTCGCCTACCCTGGGTTATTTGACGGCGTGTCCAACCAACCTCGGCACGGGGATCCGCGTCAGCGCCATGCTCCACCTGCCTGCCCTCGTGATGAGCGAGCAGATCAATCAAATCATCCAAGCGGTGAACAAGCTCGGTCTGGCCGTTCGCGGGCTCTATGGCGAAGGCACGGAGGCGCTCGGCAATGTCTTTCAGGTCTCGAACCAGATGACTCTGGGCGAGAGCGAGGTCGAAATCGTCGAGAGGCTCAACAAAGTCTTGTCGCAGTTGATTGAACACGAAGAGAACGCGCGGACGACCCTGCTGGAGAACAAGCCGAAAGTCCTCTTCAACCAGATTGGGCGCGCTTATGGAATCCTGGCCAATGCCCACAGCATCTCCTCCAAGGAGACGATGAACCTGCTCTCGCTGCTCCGGTTGGGCGTGGACATCGGATTGTTTCCAGGCACCGAGCGAGCCTTGGTGGACGAGTTGTTCCTGATCACTCAGCCGGCGCATCTTCAGAAGCGTTATTCGGAAAAACTCTCGGCCGAAGAACGTGATTTGCTGAGGGCGGATATGCTCCGCGAACGCCTGCGCGGCGTGAGCCGGCCTCATCCCACGCCGTCATCTCCCAGCGGCTCGAAGCTGGACAAAAAAAGCGATCCGTAGCATCTTCATGCTGAAAAATCTATGAGCGATGAAGCGATGAGCAATTTCACCCCCCGGGCGCAACAGGTCTTGGCCCTCGCCCGCAAGGAGGCGGACCGTTTCAACCACAATTTCGTCGGGACGGAGCACCTCTTGCTCGGCTTGATCAAACTAGGCCAAGGCGTGGCGGTCAATGTGCTCCAAAAGATCGGATTAGATCTCGAGACCGTCCGGATGGAGGTCGAGAAACTGGTCGGCACAGGCCCGGACCAGAAGATGATCGGGAACATCCCTTACACGCCGCGCGTGAAGAAAGTATTGTCGCTGGCCGCCAAGGAAGCCAAAGCCCTCAACCACACTTACGTCGGCACTGAACATATTTTGCTGGGACTCCTCCGCGAAGGGGATGGAGTTGCGGCGCGCGTCCTCAAAAACATGGACGTGGACATCGAGCAGACTCGGCAAGAAATTCTGAAGGAACTCGATCCCAATTTCAACTCGGCGGAGGAATCTCCTCCCAATGAACCGGCAGAAAAGGCCCCGGAAAAGAAAGGGGAAGTGAAAACTCCGGCTCTCAAAGCGTTCGGCAGAGACTTAACCGAGATTGCCCGCAAGGGGGAAATGGACCCGGTCATCGGGCGAAAGAACGAAATCGAACGCGTCATTCAGATTCTCTGCCGCCGCACCAAGAATAATCCAGTGCTGCTGGGCGAAGCCGGAGTCGGCAAAACTGCCATCGTTGAGGGCCTGGCGCAGGAAATCGCCCGCGGAAATGTTCCGGAACTCCTGCGTGAGAAGCGAGTCATCACCTTGGATTTGGCGTTGATGGTCGCCGGCACCAAGTACCGCGGACAATTCGAAGAGCGGATCAAAGCCGTTATGGATGAAATCCGGCGGGCCAAGAACATCATCCTCTTCATCGACGAACTTCATACCATCGTCGGCGCGGGCTCGGCCGAGGGAACGATGGACGCTTCCAATATCATCAAACCGGCGTTGAGCCGGGGTGAGATGCAATGCATCGGCGCGACGACCTTGAATGAATACCGGAAATACATCGAGAAGGATGCGGCGCTCGAGCGGCGATTTCAGAGTGTCAAAGTTGAAGCGCCTTCCGTGGAAGAAGCCGTGCTCATCCTGAGAGGGCTCAGGCAGAAATACGAGGACCATCACAAAGTCGATTACACGAACGAGGCCTTGGATGCCGCCGTGAAGCTGTCGGACAGGTATCTGACCGGCCGTTACCTCCCCGACAAAGCCATCGATGTCATGGACGAAGCCGGCGCGCGCGCGCGCATTGGCGCGATGACCCGGCCGCCCGACGTCAAGAACCTGGAAGCCGAGATTGAGGAAATCAAGACCCGAAAAGAGCGCGCCATCAAAGAGCAGGACTTCGAAGGCGCCGCAGCGATGCGCGATAAAGAACGCCAGGCCAAAGAGAAAATGGAAACCATCCTCAACGCCTGGCGCGTCACCCGCGAGGAAAAACGGGTCCGAGTGGACCAGGACGACATTTTGCAGGTCGTCGCCAAGTGGACCGGCATTCCGCTGAAACGGATGGAACAAGGCGAAGCCCAGAAATTGCTGGCGATGGAGGAGGAATTGAGCCGCACGGTCGTGGGCCAGACCGAAGCGGTCGGGGCTTTGTGCAAAGCCTTGAGACGGTCGCGGGCGGATCTGAAAGACCCGAAACGGCCCATCGGCACGTTCGCACTGCTTGGGCCGACCGGTGTCGGCAAGACGCTTTTGGCCAAAACGCTCGCCGAACAAATGTTTGGGGACTCCAAATCGCTCATCCAACTCGACATGAGCGAATACATGGAGAAATTCACGGTCTCCCGCCTGGTGGGTTCTCCGCCAGGCTACGTTGGCTACGAAGAAGGCGGCCAGTTGACCGAACAAGTCCGCCGACGGCCTTACTCGGTCGTTCTCTTTGACGAGATCGAAAAGGCGCACCCCGACGTGATGAACATGCTGCTCCAGATTCTGGAAGAGGGGAAACTCACCGACAACGTCGGGCGTGTCGTGGATTTTCGCAACACGGTTGTGCTGCTCACCTCGAACGTCGGCTCGGAAACAATTCGCAAGGGCGCGACGATTGGGTTCACGAAACTTTCCGATGAGTCGAGTTACGAGAAAATGAAGGAGAAAATTCTGGACGACGCCAAAAAGGTCTTTCGTCCGGAGTTTCTCAACCGACTGGACGACGTGATCGTCTTCCGGGCGCTGAACAAGCCGGATCTCATTCAAATTCTCCAGCTCGAAGTCCACAAAGTTATCGAACGGCTGAAAGGCCGGAAGATCGAATTGCAGTTGGACGAGAAAGCAAATGACTTCCTCGTCGAAAAGGGCTACGATCCGACCTACGGCGCGCGGCCGATGCGGCGCGCGGTGGAACGCTACCTCGAAGACCCGCTCGCGGAGGAAATCCTGAGAGGCAAGCTGCATGACAACAGCCCAATCCAGGTGACCGTGGAAGAAGACAAGTTGGTCTTCAAACAGACGGCGGCAGCCGAAGGCGCCTTGTCGAGTTAACCGGTCTTCTCGCCCGCGGGGTGGATTCGGGAAACGTAGCCGCCGACGTGAGGAGGCGGATTGCTTCGCGGCTTCGAACTCCGGCTCCTCACGCCGGCGGCTACGACTCCCTGTGCGACTCTTGAATCGGTCCAGCTTGCCAAACCGCAACGAAAACACGGTCTTGCTTCAAAGGCCGTGTTTTTTTATGACCGGCACAGCATGAAACGGATGGTTGAAAGCATAGAAACCCTGGGACGCATGGCCGTGTTGCTGGCAGAAGTGCTTCGATCACTTTTCACCCAAAAGAAGGATTGGAGGGATCTCGTTTACCAACTCCATTTCGTTGGCGTCAGATCCCAGTCCGTCGTTTTGGTCACGGGCGCGTTCACGGGCATGGTTCTCTGCGCCCAGACCTTTTTCCAGTTTCACAAGGTCAAGATGGACACCGCCACCTTGGCGGTCGTCAGTGTCTCCATGAGCAGCGAATTGGGGCCGGTGCTAACCGGCCTGATGGTCGCCGGGCGCGTGGGCGCCGCCATGGCGGCAGAATTGGGGACCATGCGCGTGACCGAGCAGATCGACGCTTTGAGAACTCTCGCCACGCACCCGATCGATTACCTGATCGTCCCGCGGCTTTTGGCCACCGTCATCGCCCTCCCCCTTTTGACCGCGGAAGCAATCGCCGTCGGGATCGGCGCCGGATATTTCGTGGGAGTGGCGCTCTTGGATATCGATGCGGCTTACGCATGGGCGAACATGCTGCGCTACAGCACCGCGGCGGACGTCATCATGGGGATCATCAAAGCGGTGATCTTCGGCGGCATCGTGGCGCTGGTCAGTTGCTTCAAGGGGATCAATTGCCGCGAAGGGGCCGAGGGCGTCGGAAAAGCGACGACCGAAGCCGTCGTGCTCTCCTCCATCGCCATCTTGATCAGCAACTTTTTCCTGACGCTCCTTCTAACCCGGCTGCTGGCATGATCGAAGCGCGAGAGCTGCAAAAAAGCTTTGGTTCGCATCGCGTTCTGGATGGAGTAACCTTTCGCATCGAGAAGGGGCAATCGGCCGTGATCATCGGAAGAAGCGGCGGCGGTAAAAGCATCCTGCTCAAGCATATCATCGGGCTTCTCCGGCCGGATTCGGGCGAGATGCTCATCGGCGGCGAGAACATCGCGGCCAAGAACGAGCGCGAATTGCTCCAGGTCCGGCGACTGTTTGGCATGGTGTTCCAGAGCGCGGCCCTGTTCGATTCGTTGACGGTGGCCGACAACGTGGCGTTCCTCTTGCGGCGGGAAGGAAGGCTTTCCGAGAAAGAGATCGCCCAACGAGTGGACGAAACTCTGGTCATGGTGGACCTGCCCGGCACGCAGCGCAAAAAACCGGCCGAACTTTCCGGCGGCATGCGCAAAAGAGTCGGCCTCGCCCGCGCCATCGTTTATCGTCCGGAGATCGTGCTTTACGACGAACCCACGACCGGGCTTGATCCGGTGGTCGCAGACAGCATTGACCAGTTGATCTTGCGCGTCTGCGAGCAGTTGAAAGTGACGTCGATTGTGGTGACGCACGACATGCGGAGCGCCCGGCGCGTGGGCGAGCGCATCCTGATGCTTCATGAAGGACGCATCTATGCGCACGGCACGCCGAACGAGATCTTCGAATCGGAAGATCCAATTGTTCACCGCTTTGTGCGCGGCATTTCGGATCCGAAAGAGCATAACTTTTAAGATGGATGATCGCATAAAATCTTTCACAGAGTCAAAGCACAGCCCCTCACTCTCCATCCCTCTCCCCGCGCTATTCGCAGGCTTCGCGTTCACCAGCGCGGGGAGAGGGCCGGAGTGAGGGGTGCATGAACTTCCGCATGGATTCATATGAGCCAATCGCGCGCAGAGTGGAAAGTAGGTTTCTTTGTTCTGATCTCGTTGGTGCTGATGGCGGCCCTGGTGGTCAAATTCAGCAAGGGTTCTTCCTTGTTTGCCTCCTCGTACGAAATCGGCATGAAAACAAAGAACGTGGGAGGCATCATACCCGGCGCCGTGGTGTTGATGGCCGGAGTGCCCGTGGGCCACGTCTCGGCCACGGACTTGAATCCCGGCGGCACGAACGTGACCATCCGTCTGCGAATCTCCAAACAGTACCGAATCCACGGAGACGCTGAATTTTCGATCAAACAAGCCGGATTCTTGGGAGATTGTTTCGTTTCCATCGTTCCCGCCGCTAATGCCAAACCGCTGCTGGATGACGGCAGCGAGGTGGAGGGCGAAGAGCCGTTCGACCTCCAAGAAATGGCCCGCGCCGGAGCGGGCCTCCTGCAACGCGTGGACGACACCGCCCAAAAGCTCAACGACGCCGTCAAACGCATCGACCGAACGCTCTTCGCTGAAAACACGCTCTCGAACTTGACCGCTACCGTCTCGAATTTCCGTCTCATTTCGGACCGGGCCTTGGCCACGCTGGACGGAGTCGATCAATTCGTCCGGACCAACAGCCATCCCTTGAGCAAATCCGTGAGCAACCTGGTGGCGTTCTCAGAGCAGTTGAGCCAGACGGCGAGAGAAGTCCGCCTGACGATTGCCACCAACCGCTCGGAGGTGAACTCCATCATAAAAAACATTGAATCCGTGAGCGCGGAAGCGGATAAACTCGTGGCGGACCTGCAAGCCGGCAAAGGTTTGGCCGGGCAATTGCTGAAAAATGAACAGCTCGAAGAGGAGCTTTTGGCAACCATGAATAATTTGAGTTTGCTGAGCAGCAATTTGAGCCGGTTCGGCCTCCTCTGGAAACCCAAGGGGAGAAATGCCGGCTCCTCGACACCACGCCCGACGTTGGGACGAAATCCGCTGCAATAACATGTCACTCTGGGCCATTCGCATCTTATTCTTGCTCCTCTGCACCTCGGGCGGCTACGCGGTCAGCCAGGTCCAACCCGAGTTGATCGAAACCGGCCTCTACGGAGTAATCATTGGTTTCGGCTTTGGCGGCCTTCTCATCGCCATTGACGAGATGCTGAAAGGCTTCTCGCTTCGGGCCTTCTCCGCGGCCACGTTCGGATTGATCCTGGGAAGCCTGATCGCCTGGATGATCGACCGTTCCGGGCTCTTCGTGTATGTGGATGAGTTGCCGACCCGATGGCTCATCCGGCTTTGCCTGTTCGTCGGTTTCAGCTACATCGGCATGGTCCTTGCGATGCGCAGCAACAAAGAAGATTTCTCCTTGATCATTCCCTACCTCCGTTTCGCCTCGCAAAGCAAACCGGAAAACCTGCTTCTCCTCGACACCAGTGTCATCATTGACGGACGCATCGCCGATCTCATCGAGGCGAATTTTCTGGAGGGCGTCATCGTGGTGCCGCGCTTCGTGCTCAAGGAACTCCAGCAGATCGCGGATTCGGGCGACCCAATCCGGCGGGCTCGCGGCAGACGCGGGCTCGAGACTCTGAGCCGCCTCCAGCGCAATCCGCGGAATGAGGTCAAGGTGCACGAGGCCGATTTTGCGGATGAAACCGGCGTCGATGCAAAACTGGTGAGGCTGGCGCACACGCTGGGCGCGAAATTGTTCACCAATGATTACAACCTCGGGAAAATCGCCGAACTGCAATCCGTCTCCTACGTCAACATCAATCAGCTCGCAAGCTCGCTCAAGCCGGTGATCCTGCCCGGCGAAATCCTCAACTTGCGCATCGTGCGGGAAGGAAAGGATAAAGGCCAGGGCGTGGGGTATCTCAACGACGGAACCATGGTCGTGGTCAACCAGGCTCAACGCATGATCGGACAACAGGTCGAGGTCCAGGTCCAAAGCCTCCTGCAAACAGGCGCAGGCATTATCATCTTCGCGGACCCTAAGTCACCGGCATCGGCTGCCGCTTGAACAATTCCGCGAACTATCCGACTTTAGGCCATGCAACTCACCACAGTCTTTCAAACCTTCGATCCAACCGAGGCCGAACTCGTGCGCTCCCGTCTGGAAGCGGCTGGATTTCCGGTGCAGGTCACCGAAGAACATTCCGGCCTTCCTTCCATGGCAACCGGCGCCATCCTCGTTCAAGTCCCTAAGGCTCAAGCGGAGGAGGCGCAGACTCTCGTGGATTCGACTTCCGATGCTGCAGGCCAAGCTGGATAGGCTGCGCTCCCACGTGCCTCTCGTTCTGGGTTGACTGGTGGATGTTCGAAGTTGTTCTCAATTCAGCGCGACTCGCGGCAATTCTGATGGAGACTGTTAGACGACAAAGTTCATTAATGAGCTCAAAAGTAAACGCACACCCCTCTCCCAGCCTCCGGCTACCCTCTCCCCATCTGATGGGGAGAGGGCTGGGGTGAGGGACATCTGTCATGTCGAGTTACTTATGAAATGTTCGATCTCTGTCCTATGAACATCAGCCAAACCTTCGGCCGACTGAGGCGCCAACTTGCCCCGGGTGAACTGAGTCTTGAAGCGGAAGTGCTCAAAGCGCATTCCGGCGACAAATGGTTCGCGACGCAAACTCCCGAGGCGGTCGCTTTGCCGCGAAACACATCCTCGGTCTCGAAGGTGTTGCGTTTTGCCAATGAACACGCCATCCCCGTGACCGCCCGAGGCGCCGGTCATGGCTACGTCGGAGGTTGTGTGCCCAGCCGTGGCGGCATTGTCCTATCCCTCGCCCGGATGGACCGAATCAAGGAGATCAACCCAAAGGACTTTGTCGCGGTGGTTCAGGCCGGCGTGATCACAAAGACCCTCCAGGACGCGGTTGAGAAACAGGGGCTTTACTACCCGCCGGATCCCGCGAGCCGGGCCGATTGCACCATCGGCGGCAATATTGCGACCAACGCGGGCGGGCCGCGCTGCCTCAAGTACGGCGTGACGCGCGAATATATTCTGGGATTAGAAACCGTGCTGGCCGACGGATCCATCGTTCGGCTGGGCGGTCGCACCCACAAAAACAAGACCGGCTTTGATCTCACCCGGCTGTTCATCGGATCGGAAGGCTTGCTCGGAGTGGTGACCGAAGCCACGCTGAAACTGCTGCCGTTGCCGCCGTATCGCGCGTGTCTCTCCGTTGGCTTCGCCTCCATGCGGGTGGCCATCCGCGCGATCGAGGCGATCTTTGCCGGCGGATTTCTGCCTTGCGCCTTGGAATTGGCCGACGCCTTTACGCTCGCGGCCGCCGAGAAACGGACGGGCAGCCGCCTGTTGTCCGGCTGCCGGGCGCACCTCATCGTCGAGCTTGATGGGCAGGAGCGGTCCGTCCGGATGGAGCTGAAGCAGCTTGAAAAACTGCTGCGGTCTTCGAACCCGCTTTTTGTACGGCGGGCGTTCGGCAGCGAGGGCTGCGAAACCTTTTGGCAACTGCGGCGCGAATTCTCCTACGCTTTGCGGGACACGGGGCTGACCAAGCTGAATCAAGATGTCGTTGTGCCGCGGGGCCGGTTGGAGGAATTGTTCCAGCTTGCCGGCCATCTTCGCAAGAAACACGGATTCCCAGTCGCTTGCTTCGGGCACGCGGGCGACGGGAATATCCACGTCAATATCATGGTGGACACTGGGCAGCCGAAGGCGCGGCACCGTTGCGATGCGGCGGTGGATGAGCTTTATCGAGGCATCCTCGCCTTGGACGGCGTAATCACCGGAGAGCACGGCATCGGCTTGGCCAAAAAGCCTTGGTGGCCTCTCGCTGCGACGCCGGGCGTTCGGGCACTTCATCAAGCGGTGAAGCACGCCCTCGATCCAAACGGCATTCTCAATCCGGGGAAATTTTTATGAAAGTGATGGGACGTGACAGCGCCACCCAAAGAGTCGATGATAAGCGAGTGAGTCAGAAGTTTTGCAGCAGCTTTTTCGATCGGCCTGAGACTCACGTGCGCAGTTTCCACGAGACCTGCGCCGTGCACGGCCAGCTCGTCCGAATGGAGATAAAAAGCAGGTTATGCGGGGGACGGAGCGTAGAGTCCGCTCAATTGTCTCGCGTCCCCGAAAGTGGTCACAGACCAATGCCCCGCTTTGGAGCCAACTTTCCGGCGTGCCCGCACGTGGCCAAAAGCCTCGTTCACCCGGCGTATGTAGCGGACGGTTTCCTGGAT
>JACQWK010000359.1 GCA_016209525.1 Verrucomicrobiota bacterium | reverse complement strand
GTCAGGGGTCGCCCGGAGCGGGAAAGCCGCACGCCGGTCAATCTGAGGAATGGACCTCAGCGCGACAACGGGGAGGGAGTGGCCGTTGGCCACTCCCTTACCCACTAGGACGGTTCCCTGCACGTCGAAAAGCCCGGGCGGGCCAGATTGGTCCGCCGCAGAAAACAGAATCTCCCTTCCTTGGGGAAAGGGCATCATCGTTTCTGGGGAAGACCAACCACGAACCGTCAACCTTTTCCGCAGACTGTGGACGGTTCTCCCTCTCCCTGGTATGTGTTAGCGAACGTGGCGCGGGCGTCCACGCCTGCGGGTTCTGGCGCCGTCTCGGCGCCACAATCGCCACGACTGGCAGCGAGACGCTGCCAAAACCCGCAGCCGGGACGGCTGCGCTACCCAAGGCTAAACACATACTCTCCCTGTGGGAGTGGGCCGGGGTGAGGGGAAAGGAGCCGTCGAAAGGCACGAGCAGGCCAGCCCATTTCCACGAGGTCAGCCCTGAGGCTGTTTGACCTCTCGGATGTTGACAGATGTGTATTAATGTATTAATACACTGGGCGGCGCATGCAACTTCAGATCGATTCCAAAAAGGGAATTCCCATCTACCTCCAGATTGTCAACCAAGTAAAGTATCTGGTCGCTTCGAGACGGCTCGAACCAGGACAGGAAGTACTGCCCATTCGCGCGCTGGCTGAGCAACTGGTTGTCAACCCGAATACCGTGGCCCGAGCCTATCTGGAACTCGAACGCGCCGGCATCCTCATGAAACGCCATGGCACCGGAACTTACGTCGCGGATGCGCCGCCTCCCGTCAGAGGCAGTCAACGGCTCAAGATTCTTTCCGACCGCGCCGACGCCCTCCTCATCGAAGCCCGGCAATTGGGCGTTGAACTGGAAGAGACGGTCAACCTCGTTCGCGCCCGTCATGCCAAAATGCTCGCTGTCGCCAAATGAAATTCCCGTCTCCCTCCTCAGCGGACGCGGTCGTCAGTATCGCGGCCCTTTCGCGCCGGTTTGGTTCAAAGCAGGCGCTCAATGATGTGACGCTTCATGTGCCCCGAGGCTGTGTCTTCGGTTTGGTCGGGGAAAACGGAGCGGGCAAAACAACCCTGATCAAACACGTGCTTGGCCTGCTGAATGCCGAAACTGGCTCGATCCTCCAGCCGCACTGATTCGCGCCGGGTCGGAGACCGGCGCTCCGATCCAAGGGCGCACTGCGCGCACTTGTTCGGGGAGTTCTCGTTTTGAAGACAACTCGGAAGCAGCCCGTTCTCGACATGCGCTCCCCGACACTAGCCCTCGGATGGGAAATCTGGCGCCGATACCGAACGGGTATCACGGCCGTATGGGCCGTCCTGGTGTTCGCCGCCGCGATGAACTGGTTCATTCTTGCGACGAGCCGATTTATCAAGCTGGCGGAGGCCGCCGGGTATGCCTTGCTCGCTCTGGCGCTGGTCGTTACGTTTGGCGTGTTCCATTTCACCGAAGGCCAGCGGACGGGTGGGTTCGGAAGTTTTCCTCGCAGGCTGTTCAATCTGCCGGTCGCCACCCACTGGCTGGTTGCGATTCCGATGGCTTACGGCGCCGTGGCAGTGATCGTGGTTTACCTGGCAGGGTGCTGGTTGATTTTCGCGCCTTTGGGAAAGGCACTGCCGCTCGCCTGGCCCTGCCTATATCTGGTGAGCGGTCTCGCTCAATTTCAAATGATTATCTGGTCGTTCCCGGAGCGGCGCTACCTGAAACTCTTGGGCTTGGTCCTATTCGGGACGTTCATCTGGCTGGCCCATGCCGGAGACTTTGATGGGTTGGATTCCCTGTATGAGGAGTTGAGACTCAATTTTTCCCGGACGGATCGAGGTTTGTTCGTTTTGCTGTCCCTGTATGGGGTGATGCTTCTCACCTGGCGGCTGATGGTCTTTGGATTGGCCGTGGGCTTGTCGGGCCGGAAGGGATGGTACTATCTCTTGAATCTCTTGACCGCCGCCGGCTTCGTGGCTCTGTTCGCCTTCCTGCTCTGGCGAAGCGACCAGACGGAACAGCCTCTGCACCTCTACGATTGGTGGAACTGTGTGACATGGCTGCCCCTGATCGCGGCCATGACGGTTGTTGCGAAAATAGCCTTGGCCGCGTGGGCTTGGCTTCGTGTGCACGAACTGCGGATGCTTTCGCCACGATTGATCTATTTCTATTTCGTCCTCTGGATTTTCAACAGCGGCCTATGGATCGGACTGGTCTTGATCGCCTTTCCGCATACGCCCTGGCTCAGAAATCTCCTGGTGCTGATCGCGATGTTACTGGTTCCATTGGCCGGCCCGGCAATGGCGATGATCGCCTTCGCGCGCAATCGGAGCCGATAGGAAGCATTTTGCGATGGATTGTTACATGAGCTTACTCACGGTGTTTAAGCACAGCCACTCACCTCAATCCTCTCCCTATCGGATGGGGAGAGGATTGGCAACAGGCTGGGCGGCTCGTGGAAAGGAAACTGGATTACTGAGTTAATGACCAGATACTCTCGCGACCTATGCAGCACACTTCCCTTGCGTCCATCCTGGCCGCGCTCCTGACGCCGACCATCTCTGGCCAACCACAGACCGCGGAGAGCCTATTCAAAAACGGGAACCTCTACACGGTCAACGAGCGGCAACCTCGCGCCGAGGCGATCGCGGTCAAGGATGGAAAAATCGTGTTTGTCGGATCCAATTCCGCCGCTCAAGCCCACGAAGGCCCGAACACGCGGGTGATCGACCTGCGCGGCGGCACCGTGGTGCCCGGCCTGACCGACTCGCACTATCACTTGGCCGGTGTCGGAGCCCGAGAGATGACCCTCAATTTGGAGGGCATCACCAGCCTGCAAGAATTCCTCGCCAAAGTGAAAGAGCGAATCGCGCGGGCGACGCCAGGCGAGTGGGTCAGTGGCCGTGGATGGATCGAGACATTTTGGAAACCGCCGGTGTTCCCAACCCGTTGGGACCTGGATTCCATCTCGCCGGACAATCCGGTCTTCCTCACGCGCGCGGACGGTCACGGCGCCGTGGCCAACAGCGCCGCGCTCAGAATTGCCGGGATCGACAAACAAATCTCCAATCCACCGGGCGGCGAGATTATGAGGGACAAAGCGACCGGCGAACCTACTGGCATGCTTGTGGATCGGGCGCAGGCGTTGGTCGGCGGGCATCTTCCTGCCCAGGCGGAAGTTGAACGCGAGCAAGCGTTGCTCCTCGGCGTCAAACGCAGCCTCGAACTGGGCTGGACACAAATTCAGAATGCCGGAAGCTCCCTCTCCGAAGTCGAGCGGTTGCGAGCGCTCTACGCCCAAGGCCGCATCAAGCTGCGCATTTACGAGGCCATTCGCGGGCCGGGCGGCGACGCGCAAAAGCTGATTAGGGAGGGATCGACCGTCGGCCCGTTCGGCCAAAGCCTGACGGTGCGGACCATCAAGGTGAGCATCGATGGCGCGCTCGGATCGAAGGGTGCCGCGTTGCTTGAGCCGTATGCCGACCACGATACCGCCGGCCTGCTGATGCACCGCGAAGCGGACTTGATGCCGATGTTCGTCGAGGCGCTGCGAAACGGCATCCAGATCGAAACCCACGCCATAGGAGATCGCGCCAACCGCGTGATCTTGGACCTCTATGAAAAGGCGTTCCGCGCGGTGCCTCCGGATCAAAGGAAAGTCAAAGACCCCCGCTGGCGCGTGGAGCACGCGCAGCTCGTGCATCCCTCCGACATTCCGCGTTTCGCCAAGCTGGGCGTCATCCCCTCGATGCAGCCCTCGCATGCGATCGGCGATTTGCACTTCGCGCCAAGCCGATTGGGAATTCAGCGGCTCGAAGGCGCCTATGCGTGGCAGTCCTTTCTCAAAGCGGGCTCGATTATCGCCGGCGGTTCCGACGCGCCAGTGGAACGAGGCGAGCCGATGATCGAGTTCTACGCGGCGGTGGCGCGCAAAGATCAGAGCGGATTCTCCGGCAAAGGCTGGCATCCCGAACAAGCCGTCACGCGCGAGCAAGCGCTCAAGATGTTCACCATCTGGCCGGCCTATGCAGCCTTCGAGGAAAATCTGCGAGGATCCATCGAGCCCGGCAAGCTCGCCGATTTCACGGTCTTTTCGGCCGACATCATGAAGATTCCGGAAGCCGAAATCCTCAAGACACGCTGCGTGATGACTGTGATCGGCGGCGAAGTGGTGTTTGAGGCCGGGCGGTAAGCCCGCTCCTCTCTCACAGAGCAAGCCCACTCCTGCACCCCTCCCAGGAGGGGAACTTTTGTCGGCAACACGGCGCGTGGCTCCCCTCCTTGGGAGGGGTATGGGGGTGGGTCGATGGTCGCGAAGCGCGGTCAGAGAAGTGTGGTCGCTTTCCATATACCTCCCGGTGGGGCGAGACTCCGGTCGAGCCCAAACTCTCCTGCCGGCAAGGATTCCAGGGCTCGACAGGAGTCTCGCCCCACCAGTGGAACGGCTCATGGTCCCAATGTGCGGCCGTTGAGCTTGGAGGCACTCCATGAACCGTGTTCGAGTTTTTGAACATTTCCGTTTCCGATTTGTTTCGGATTTCGGATCGGAATTGTTCTTTCGCGGCGGAGTGCTAAGTTCGCCCCCGTGAGCAATCTATTGATCGGTCTCTTGAGCGCATTGGTCGCGACGAACCAAGCGGCGGTCGTCAGCAATTTGGTGGTTCAGACCACCGGCGTTCGGGTGAACATTCCGGATCCGAATGACCCGGTCGAAAAGGAGTACTTGAGTCTGTTGGAGAAAGACGACGCAGCTCAGGAGGAGGCCGATAAGTGGATTCGCGATCATCAGGCGTTCGAAGCCGCCGGCGCCGGCACCTCACGGGCAGCCTTGGCCGCCCGCATCGAGCAACGATTCGAATCTGTCCGCAAGGCTTACGACGGCTTCCTCCAACACCACCCCAAACACACCCGCGCCCGCTTGGCCTACGGCAGTTTCCTCAACGACACGGGCCAAGAAGATGAAGCCGTGGTTCAATGGGAGAAGGCCCGCGAACTCGATCCGAAAAACCCGGCGGCGTGGAACAACCTGGCCAATCACTACGGCCACCGAGGGCCGGTGGACAAAGCTTTTGCCTATTACGAAAAAGCGCTCGAACTGAATCCGCGGGAGCCAGTTTATTTGCAGAACCTCGCGACCACAACTTACCTCTTTCGGCGGGACGCGATGGAATATTACAAAATCACCGAACCGCAAGTGTTCGACCGCGCGCTTGAACTCTATCGCAAGGCGCTGAAGCTCGATCCCACGAACTTCATTCTCGCCCATGACTTGGCCCAAAGTTATTACGGCATCAAACCGCTCAGGACCGCCGACGCGCTGGCCGCCTGGAAGCAAGCGCTGGACCTGGCGCACGACGACATCGAGCGCGAAGGAGTTTATCTCCACATGGCGCGGGTGGAGCTCAACTCCGGACTTTTCGAGCCAGCGCGCAAGCATCTCTTAAGCGTCACTAACCAGATTCACCTCGATTTGAAGAATCGTCTGTTGCGTAACTTGACCCAAAAGGAGAACCAGGGACAGACTACAAACTCCCCGCCGGCGCAAACTCTGGAGACGAAGTGACTGCGGCGAAAGATTGCGCGGCCCAAGGAACCTTCATGCGCTCAGCCTGTTTAACTCACCCGCCAAAAACGGTAGGGACGCCGCGCCGCGGCGTCCCCGTGCCGTGCAGGCGCGGAACACTTCCGAAGCGACGGCGCGGTCCGAGCCGCATCGCCACGCTTTGTTCCGCCGCTCTAGGCGACGGGGACGGCGCAGGCGCGCCGTCCCAACCTTCAGAACTTGCCTCGAGCAAGAGAGGTCTAAGAATACTCGGGCTCGTGACGGCGCTATTGGTTTTGGCCGGCTGCCAGCACAGCTTCCAAGAAATCCCCGCGACCGGCGTTCCGGCAAAACCGAAGTTGCGCACAGACTCCACCGTGTACGTCGCGATCCCCCCGGATGCTCGCTTCAAGAATGAGTTCGTTTTCAATTCTGGCCAACTCACAGCGGTCGCCATCCGGGACGCGTTTGCCGCGTACGTGAAACGGGCTTACGTCGGGCGCAAGCCGGAGAGCTTCACGGAAGGATTGGAGACCGCGCGAGCCAACCTGTGCACCTATTTTGTTTACCCGTCGATCTTGCGCTGGGAAGACCGCGCCACGGAATTCTCCGGACGCCGGGACCGGATCGAGATCAGGATCGAAGTCGTGGAGGCAGCTTCCGGAGAAATCTTGCACGCAGCGACGTTGCGGGGCCGGAGCCGGTGGTTCACCGATGGCGGAGACACCCCGCAAGATCTCCTGCAAGAGCCTGTGCGAAACTACGTGGCCTCGCTCTTCCAGCCGGTGCGGGTTCCTTCGGCATTGCGCTAGGGAGATTTTGCCGTCAAGGGATCGGTCAAAGACAACTCGGTTTACACGTACTCGGCACCAAAGCATCGGCAGTTAACGAAACTACTGACACCTTCCCGAACCGCGAAGGTCAGAGCCGTAATCAAAGGCGAAGTTCCCGCCTGAACATATTGCGGCTGCCACGGTGCGTCGTCCCCGATCAATTCGACATCCACCAGAGCTCCCAACCGGACTGATGATAAATAGTGACTTGATCGTACGCGTAGCCGGTGGCGCTCACCATCTTCTCCTGACCATAGATTGGGCCGCTCGAACCCCACGGGTTATAGTAAGAATTCCCGGAAATGTAGGTATTCGAGTTCCCGCCGCCAAGCCTGACAGCCCAAGTGTATGTAAACTGGTTTCGGCCCGCCACAGGCCCTCTCACGGTAAAGTTGTTGTTCACGATGTGTACGTCGCTAAATGCACCCACCCCGTACCATTGAGCTCCACAGTTAATCCCGTAATTGGCGTCAAGATAAGCATTGCCTGTGATCCAAATGCTTCTAATGTGTCCAGTGTCCAGATTGAACACGGAGTTGACATTCCAGCAATTGTTCTGTGCAAAAGTTACTCCTTCAGATCCCGCTGTGCCGTAGGCAATACTGCCACCGGGACCCTGGAAAATACCGTCGGCCGAGTAATTGGGATCCCGCTGCAGATTGTAAACGTTGCAGTTGCTAATCTGTCCGCCAAAGGTTGACCTACCGGTCCCGGTAACTACGTGGATCGCCGTGCAATATGCGCCTCGCATGAGGTTTGGAATCTGCGGATTTATGTTATTATTAAAGACATCACAGAAAGAAATCCGCACGAACGAATTCGCGCTACTGTCTTTCGTGTGAAGTCCGAGCGGGAAAACTTCAGTGCCACTCGTGTCAATCGGGGAAACCAAATCTTCGTTGCCGCCAAAGTCGTAAACCGTGACTCGCTCAACAACGCCGGATCGACATTTGGCCATGATCCCCATGAGTTTGGCGCCATACGTCCAATTGGGAGTGGCATACGTTCCTTGATTGAGCCAGTTGCAGTCGATGCTCAGATCAGACACGTTGAACGTGTCCGTATTGAAATAGTCGTTCAAAGTTCTCGAACCAAAGTCAATTACCGACTTGAATTTCATTCCACCACCCGCTTCGCCAAACGACGCATTATTCTTGAGGCGAATAAACGTTTTCGACTTCCCGTTGCCTATAAGCGAGAAACTGGAGGCGTCGGGGTAAACCGCTGTGATTCCACTTGTCTCGTAGGTCCCATCGTAGAGGCGGATTATCACTGGATCATAGTGACCCTGAAGGATCGCAGCACTCAAGATCTGATCAAAAGAGATCTGCGTTCCGCCGTTAAATGGTGCGGCCTCAGAACTACCATATGGATTGCCTGTCCAAGGTGACCATGATCCCAGCCACTCGTTCGGATGAGCGATATACACTCGCATGGTATCGGCTCTGTTGACGCCGGCGGATAGAACGAGCAGTGACCAGAGGGCGATTTTCTTTACACAGAATCTTTTCAACTGTCGAATGGCGAAGAATGACATGGACCATTTCCTTTCTTTGGTTCTTATTATTGTTTCCAACAGCTCTTCAGCGGAGCTGTGATGAACTTCGCTCATTCTCCTAGGGACTGTCAAGATACTTGTCGGTTCAAACAAACAAGCCAAACCGGCAGCAATAAATTTCCGCTGGATCCGCACTTAAGATAACATGGGGAGCACATTGCCCATCTGTTCCCAGTCTGATGACGTCATGAAGAGTCAGTTCAATAGAACGGCAAGCCGGTGTGCTCAATCAGCAGCGAGACATTGGCAGTTACCAAACTATTGACTGTGGATTTTGTGGGTCCCCATGCACCCGGCGGCGGGCGCTTGCGCCAGCGCGCGGAGTATTCAGCTCATCCGCGGAGCCATCTCCATCCCCACCAGGCAAACGTCGTCGGCGAATTCGCCGCCTTCGGAGGCGCTCCGGATTTGCGCAATCAATTCGTCGAACAACAACGCCGCGGGGACGTCCGCTCGTTTGCGGACTTCCTCCACCAGCCAATCGAAGTGGAACTTCTCCTCCGCGGGACCGATCACATCGTAGAGGCCATCGGTGAAGAGCATGACCAAGTCGTTTGGGGCGAAGGCCGTGGTCGAAGTCGGAAAAGAAGGATGATCGAAAAGGCCCAGAGCGGGGCTGGATTTGCCGCGGGGATTCTGGAGCAATTCCACTTCTCGCGACGAACGGCGGAGAAGCAATTGTTTGGGATGTCCCGCGTTGGCGTAACAGATCTGACCGGCTTCCAAATCCGCCACGAGGTAGAAAGCCGTCGTGAACAGCGGCGTGCCGGACTGTTTGAGGATGGCCCGCAGGTCGCGATTGAGCTGCCGGAGGAGTTGGCCCGGATCCGCCGCGACCGGAGTCATTTCTTCGACCAGCGCGCGGATGATCGCGGTCACCAGGGCAGATCTCACCCCGTGGCCCATCACATCGCAAATGAACACGCCCGCTCTGGTGTCGGACAGGGCGAGGACGTTGAAAAAATCGCCGCCGACAGTGCCGGTCGGGAAATAGCGATGGCAAAACCGCAACGCGCTGTCTTTCGGGCTCGCCGAGCGCGGGAAGGTCGGATACTGCTGGGGAATGATGCTCTGCTGGATTTCGCGGGCCATCCGGAGATCCTCTTCCATCTGCTGGTTCTTGATCCGCAGTTCTTCCCGGTGCTTCGCGAGTTCCTCGGAGGTTTTCCGGAGCCGCTCCTCCGCGCGTCTTTTCTCCGTGATGTCCCAAAAGATTCCTTGCAGGCCGATGATCCGGCCGTTGGAATCGTAGATCGGGGTTTTGACGACGTTCACGTAAAGCTTTTCTCCGCCGGGCGGCTGGTGTTCCTCCACCGTTTCGAACAATTCGCCGCTTTCCAAAATTCTGCGGTCGTCCTGCTGGTATTTCGCGGCCAGTTCCGGCGGGAAGAAATCGAAGTCCGTTTTGCCGAGAATCTCCTCCAGCGGTTTTCCGAGCGTCTGGCAGAACCGCCGATTGGTGAACGTGAACCGTTCGTTGAGATCTTTCCGGAAAATGTTTTGCGGCAGGCTCTCCACCAAAGAATGGTAGAGGGCCTCCGAGTTTTGGAGCCGTTCCTCGGCGCGCTTGCGCTCGGTGATGTCTTCGACCGTGCCTTCGTAATACAGAAGGTTGTGGTTGGCATCACGGACCGCCCGCACGTACTCGGAAATCCAGATGATGCTCCGGTCCTTGCGATAGATCTGCGAGGTGAAATCCTTGACCACATCGTATTGCTCCATGAGCCGGATGAAGTCCGCGCGGCGGTTCGGGTCCACGTAAAGCTGGTTTTGAATATCCGTGAGATGGGAGGCCAGCTCTTCGGGCGTTTCATATCCGTAGATCCTGGCCAGCGCCGGATTGGCGCTCAAGTAATGGCCGTCCGGCGTCGTTTGGAAGATGCCTTCAACGATGTGTTCGAAGATGCTCCGGTATTTTTCCTCGGCCTGGAGCAGCGCCGTTTCGGCCTTCTTGCGCTCGATGGCGTAACGGATCGAGCGCACGAGGAGATGGCTGTCGATTTGCCCCTTCACCAAGTAATCCTGCGCGCCCTCATGGACGGCCCTCACGGCCACGGTCTCATCATCCAGGCTGCTCAAAACAATGATCGGAACATGCGGCGCGAGCGACCGGGCCCGCCCGAAGCTTTCCAAACCCCGGCAGTCCGACAGCGAGAGATCCAACAACACCAACTCGATGCCCGGACGCTTGAGTTGCTCCAAGCCGTCCGACAAGGATTCGACCCACTCCAAAGCAAACTGGACATCGTGGGCCGACTGGAGCATCTCCCGCAGCATCCGGGCAAACTTGGGAACGTCCTCGATCAGCAAAATCTTGATGCGCTCGTCGGCCATGATGCGTCGCCTATTTCAAAGCTTCCTCAGAAACATTAGAGCGTTTGGCTTTTCCGGCAAATGGAAATCGAGGTTCACACCTTAGTTTCCGACAGTTCGAGCAAACGTCTGAACTCCGTCTCCTTCACGCCGACGACCGACAGCCGGGATTGCCGCAGCAGGTCCATCTGCTTGAGGATCGGGTCCGATTTGATCGCGGTTAACGTGACGGGTTTCTTCAACGCTTTGGCCGGCGCCAAATCCACACTGGACCACTCGCCTTCGGTGGCCGTCGGGTCCGGATAAGCCTCCTTTTCCAGACGAGCCAGGCCAACCAACTGTTTCTCCTCGCCGCTGTGGTAGAAAAAGACCCAATCCCCTTTCTTCATCGCGCGCAAGTTGTTTCGAGCCTGAAAATTTCTCACGCCGGTCCAGGCCGTGCCGCCTTCCTCGACAAACGCGGCCCAAGAATAAGATCCGGGTTCTTGCTTCACGAGCCAATGCTTCTGCGGCATGGAAACTACCTAATTCAAACTGGCACCGAGAGGCAATTTTATTAGTGAGTTCAGAAGTCGTGAGCCTTTTCCGTAGATCTGCCCGGTGTTCCAAGCTCTTCATGGGTGGAAGACGGACTAGGGCCAAGCGACTATCGGCAGTCCCGTCTCTGCTTCGATCGCAAGAAGCCGATTGTACTTGCTGAGCCGTTCCGAACGAGTGATGGAGCCGATCTTGATTTGGTCGCCTCCCCACCCCACCGCAAGGTCCGCCAGCCAGTCATCTTCGGTCTCACCACTGCGGGCGCTAACGGTCACTCGCCATCGGGCCGATCGCGCCAAGCGGCAGGCCTCCCTCGCTTCGGTCAGAGTGCCGATTTGATTGACCTTCAACAACAGCGTGTCCGCCGCGCAAGCCTCGATCGCGCGCTGGATGCGCTGCGGGTCGGTGCAAAGAAGATCGTCGCCCACCGTCAGACATTTTCCGGACAGACTCGCTTTCAATTTCGGCCAATGGTCCCAGTCATCTTCGGATAAACCGTCCTCCAAGCTGACGATGGGGTACCGCGCCACCCATTCGATCAGGCGCTCGATCATCCTGGCGCTGTTCAGAGACTCGTCTCCAAGCTGGTACCGGCCCGCGACACAAAAATGGCTCGAGGCCGCATCGACCGCAAGCGCTACGTCACGTCCGGGCTCGTAGTGGGCCGCCCGGATTGTCTCCACCGCGTCGTCGAGCATGGCCTGCGCGCTCGCAAATGGCGGGGCCAAGCCGCCTTCGTCGGCCACGAGCGCGCGCATGCCGTATTTCCTGGCACACAACTCCGCCGCGCACTGGTACACTTCAAAGGTCATGCTCAGGCATTCCTCGATTGTGCGCGCTGAGACGGGCACGACGAGGACGTCTTGAATGGGGGATTGTCCGCCAGCGTGTTTGCCTCCGCTGAAGAGATTGATCGTGGGCCGAGGCAAGGCAGCCGACGGCCTCACCGCGAACTTGGCAGGGACGGATTCCACTCCGTCCCTGATTTTTTCAGCCACTCGGAAGGGCAAGTCAGGGACTCGGTGGAACGCGTCCCTGCCGGCTTGACGGTTGCCCGTTGTGGCGGAATCGGGTTCGGGATTGGCCAAGAACTCAGCGAAGTGCCGGTAAAGAGGCACGCCTCGCTGCGCAGACGCCGCCCTCGCGAACGCGAGGCTGACGGACAGAATCGCGTTTGCCCCGAGCGACGACTTGTTGGCCGTGCCGTCCAATTGGAGCATCGCTCCATCGAGTTGTTCTTGGTCGGCGAACGGCCGGCCTGACAACGACCGATTGAGCCGCTCATTCACATTGGCCACGGCCTGCCGGCAACCTAAACCACGGTAACGCGTGGAGTCGCGGTCCCTGAGTTCAAGCGCCTCCGCGCTTCCCGTCGATGCTCCCGAAGGCACCGAGGCAGCGCCGGAGTAACCATCCTTCAGCGTGCAGGCCGTCCGGACCGTTGGCCGTCCCCGGCTATCCAGGATTTCCAATGCCGTTAGCTTTTCAATGATGAACATTCCGACGTAGTGCAGGCTTCCAGCCTGCGTTGTCTTGCCCCAGTCTTGCCAGGCGGAGCGCGTCGAAGCCGCAATCAAACCCGGTGGGGCGAGACTCCGTCGAGCCCTGGAATTCCTGCCAGCAAGAAACTCAGGGCTCGACAGGAGTCTCGCCCCACCCATGAATTCGCGCACCTCGCAACGGTTCCGGGCGATCCTGATAGATTACAAATCTGCGCCACGCCTCACCCTTTCATCAGCAGCGCGTCCATGTTCAGAAGCACACTCGAGACGACGACCCACGCCGCCAGTTCGCTGCTGTCGGCACCGACGGGGACTCCGCCGGGCATTCCCTGAAGAACCTTCTTCGCGGCCTCGACATCCTGCCGATAGTGCTCGGCCTCGCTGGCGAACAACTCCTCCAAAGCCCGCGCTTGCGGCTCGAGCGGATGACGAAGCAGCGTGAGCCGGAGTCCGTACTGAACTCGATCGGCGACGGTCAGGCCGCCTTCTTTCCAGAGCCTCAACGCCAAGGCCTGCGCCATCTCGAAGAAGGCGGGATCATTGAGGGTCACGAACGCTTGGAGCGGCGTGTTGGTCGGTTGGCGGCGTATCGTGCAGGTCTCGCGACTCGGCGCGTCGAATGTCGCCATCGAAGGATAAGGCACCGTCCGTCGAAGGAACGTGTAAATGCCGCGAAGGTAGCGGTCTTCTCCCGTGCTGGTTTTCCAGGTGCGCTCGCCGTTGAACGCGGCTTGCCAGAGGCCTTCGGGTTGCGGCGGGAAAACGGAAGGCCCGCCAAGCTTCCGGCACAAAAGCCCGCTCACGGCGAGAGCCTGGTCGCGAATGGTCTCGGCTTTAAGCCGAATTCGCGGGCCGCGCGCGTAAAGCCGGTTGTCGGGATCGGCCGCGAGCAATTCCGGAGTGACGATCGAGGCTTGGCGGTAGGTGGCGGACGTCACAATGCATTTGAGGAGAGCTTTCACATCCCACCCGCTTTCCCGGAACTCCACCGCCAGCCAATCGAGCAATTCCGGATGCGTGGGAAGCATGCCCTTCGAGCCGAAATCTTCTTCGGTTTCGACCAGCCCACGGCCAAAGAATTGCGACCAAAACCGGTTGGCTTGCACGCGGGCGGTCAGCGGATTTTCCGCGGACATCAGCCAAAGAGCGACTCCCAGCCGATTCGTCGGCGCGCCTTCGGGAAGGCTGTGAAACGCTTTTGGTACGCCGGGGCTGACCTCTTGGCCCTTCATGAGAAAGTTCGCGAGGGTGAGCACGTGGGTTGCGCGCCGCTTCTCCGGCGCCAACTCCCGAGTAATCGGTGTCTTGGCAATCGACGCCTCGAACTTGTCCTTCGCGGCGAGCGCGGCTTGGTAAGTGTCGCGAAGCGGCTTCAACTCCGGCGCCACGGACTCGTAGAAGCGCACGATGGCGTCTCTTTCCGCACCGCTGCGTTTATCGGCCGGTTTCCGCAAACCCGACTCGGCAGCTTCCGGAAGCCCCGCGCGAGTCGTTTTGAAATAGAACGCCGATGGCCCGCCAAAATTGGAGATTTTGACCAACAACGAGTGTTCGCCGGGCTGGACCAGGAAACTCAGCGTTTCTTGGTCGGGCGCCGCATCGCGGTTGACGCGGTGGGAGAGCTTCTCTTCACGGTCCAGCCATACTTTGATCCCGTCGTTGCTGCCGAGCGACAGACTGATCGTGAGCGGCACATCCACTTGCAAGCTGCGATAGAGATAGGTCGCGCCCACCACGTCGGACAGATTGTGCACTTCGCCATCGGACCATTCCGTTTTGACCTGCCAAGCGAGCGTGCCGTCCAGGAACGTTTGCTTTGGATCGACCCGCTTCTCGGGTTCGAACTCGCGGCCAAACGCGTCAAAAATGCTCGTGGCCGGAAACGGTCCGGCGGCCTGCCAATCACTCCAGCGAGGCGG
The DNA here is from genome assembly GCA_016209525.1 of Verrucomicrobiota bacterium. Lineage (GTDB taxonomy): Bacteria > Verrucomicrobiota > Verrucomicrobiia > Limisphaerales > SIBE01 > VHCZ01. The sequence goes on along the minus strand of JACQWK010000359.1, from coordinate 17,879 downwards.
ACGTGCGCGGATATCCTCCAATACACGCGTCTCCCACTCTCGCTGCGTTCGCTGGCGTTCGGGTGTCATTTCGCGCAGCGGCGTCTCCGCGATCTTCAATTCCTTCTGCAATTTCGCCAGCCGCTCGGCTTGCGGCGGGGTCGGCGTCAGGATTTTCGGGGAAAAGTCGCTCGCGTCGGCATCTTCGGTCTGATTGAAGATGGCCATAAGCTCGTAATACTCTTTTTGCGTGATCGGGTCGTACTTGTGCGTGTGGCACTTCGCGCAGCCCATTGTCAGTCCCATCCAGACTTGAATCGTGGTATCCACGCGATCTTTCACGGCTTCCACGCGAAATTCCTCGTCGTCGGTGCCGCCTTCGGTGTTGGTCTTCGAGTTGCGGTGGAAGGCCGTGGCGAGCATTTGGTCGAGGGACGGATTGGGCAGGAGATCGCCGGCGAGTTGCTCGATCGTAAATTGATCGAACGGGACGTTGCGATTGAACGCTTCGATCACCCAGTCGCGGTAGCGCCACATCGGCCGCAACGGATCGGACCCGTAACCCGCCGAATCCGCAAATCGCGCCAAATCCAGCCACAGACGCCCCCAATGCTCGCCAAAGGCGGGCGAGGCGAGCAAGCGCTCCGCCAACTTCTCGTAAGCATCCGGCGAACGGTCCAGGACAAACGCGTCGGCCTCGGCGATGGACGGGGGCAGCCCGACCAAGTCCAGACTCAGCCGCCGGATCAAGGTGTAACGATCCGCCTCTGGCGATGGCTTCAAGTCCTGCTGCTCAAGGCGCGCGAGGATGAAGTGATCGATTTCATTGCGCGGCCACGACCGAGCTTTAACCGGCGGCAAGGCCGTCCGCCGCGGCGGCGTGAATGACCAATGGCCTTGGTAGGCGGCGCCTTCGTCAATCCATCGTTTCAACCGTGCGGCCTGCTCTGGCGTGAGTTTCTTGCCCGTCTTCGGCGGTGGCATGACCTCATCCGGGTCAGTGCTGCGGATTCGTTCGATGAGCTTGCTCTCGCTGCTCTTGCCCGGAACGATGGCCGCTCCCTCCTCGCGTGCGGCGATCGCGTCCTCGCGCGTGTCCAACCGGAGCTTGGCCTTGCGCGCTTTCTCGTCGGGTCCATGGCACTGGAAGCAATGGTCGGAGAGGATTGGGCGGATGTCGCGGTTGAAATCGACGGAGCCGGCGCCATTTGAAGTTGCCAGCAGCCCAAACGCGCCGATCAGAAATGCGCCGACGGACATGAAATTGAGCTTGGAACAAGATGGTTTCATGGTGCAACGAGTTTGGCGGACGAAAGTCTGCGCGATTTCATCAGGATTTGAAGGTTATTCCGCCAATTCGAGGCCAGTCAAGCGGCGGGCAGCAATTCTCATTTTGGCCGTAAGGCGGACACTCCTGTCCGCAAAACCTCCGAAAATGTGCGGACAGGATTGTCCGCCTTACGGTCACGAACCGCGCCCGTTGCCAAAATGAGAATTGCTGAGCGGCGGGGCGGCGATTGAACACGGGGCAACCCCCCGAGCCATTCCATCGTGCATCGGGACCTTGAACCGACGGTCGGACCGGAGCGTTCCCTCCGGAGGTGTCGCTGCCGCCGCGATCTTGATCCAAGTCAATGTCGGTGAATTTCGCCGGAAGGATTCTGGTGTGACTTAAGGCGATGACCAGAACAGCGCCCGCGCAACATATGGATCGAGAGCTCAAGCAAGATTTCTTTCGGCTGCAAATCAAGACCGACACGCGCCAGGCCGGCTTGTGGCTGGAGCTTGTGGACGCAGCCACCCGTTGGACCCAAAACCCCGCAAGCAAGAATCGGAAAGGATGACCCTATGAAACGACACACATTACTCGTAATGACGATCGCCACGACGCTGATCACAGGTTGGCGTGCCAAGGCCGCGACCATCTCAGGCGACTACCTGGAAGTGAGGACGTGCAACGTGTATGCCGGCACTTGTTTCGTCAACGGCGAAATGGGCCTGACCGGCAAGGAGGGAATCCTGGTCTGGTCCGTGCGCCATGGGGCTTGGCAAGGGCAGAACCTCGCCGGTCTGAACGCCGTGGCCGTAGTCTGCGCGGAAGACACCTTGGAAGATCAGAAGCTTAGGCCGAGAGCGGGCAAAGCGGTCCTGATCGTTGATGAGCGTGCGAACGCAGGCCAGAAAGCAGCCTTGATCGACTTTGTCCGCACTCAAGGCGGCTCATTGCTTTCGCAGATTGTCGAAACCAAATCCGCCCGCGTCAACGTTGTCCGGGATGATCCTGCCGATCCTGCGAGTGCCACGGTGAAAGTGTCGGGTCTTGTCGAGATCTCCACGATGGGCCTTTCCGGCAAAACGACGCCTTGCGGACATGCCGAGGTTTATTACCCGCCGCTGACCGAAGTGAAAGAGGCTTGTGTCGGCTTCACCGATTACGCCGCCTACAAGGGTGCCGGCCTGAAGGGCCAATGGGAAATCACTTCAGTGTTTGCCGCCTTCGTGGGCAAGTTTGCCCGCTAAGCCAATTCATCAGTCTGAACGGTGAGCGTACGCGCCCTCGCGGGCCGTGGTCGGCGCCTATACGTGTATAACGTGCGGGGTCTCGTAGCGCAGACTTTCAGTCTGGCGTATCGCCGACTTGAAGTCGGCAGGGAGTCGAAACTTCCGGCACGCGCAATTTGTTCGACGCCGACGCAGTATCCAATTCTGCGATACGGCCGATTGAAAATCTGCGCTACGCAAAACAGATACCGGCCCCGCGCCGACGAACCTGATGCTCACCTGCGAGTCGGCGTATCAGCTTCTGAGATCGTGCGCCGAGCCCGACGGCCGGCCCTATTCCCTCTCCCTCGAGGGAGAGGGTCAGGGTGAGGGTGAACGGCTCGGACAAACCAGAGACGTCAGGAATTGCCGACGGTTCTCCCTCACCCCGGCCCTCTCCCGCTGGGAGAGGGAGGAGAATTCTGCGCTTTCAAAATGATCAGTAGTTAGCGAGTAGTGGGCGATATGCTACTCTTCTCCAACTTGCTCGCAGGCCATGATCAACTTTGGTGGGGCGAGACTCCGGTCGAGCCCCAACTTCTTTGCCCGAAAAAATGCCAGGGCCGACAGGAGTCTCGCTCCACCCTGTTTGGTTGCTGCTTCGCCGCACTTGAGCCCCTCGCGTCTGAGGCGATGAGCCCGTGTTTCCTCTCCCTCGCGGGCTTAGTCCCTTGATCGAAGTCAACGCTGGGTTTGTCCTAACCCATTACTTTCGGCACGATCACGATCACTGAGGACTGGCGACAGTTCAGGCTTCCTCGGGCAAGAACATAACTGACATGAGCCACGCTACACGATTCTCGTTGTCGCAATCCGACATCCCGACCCATTGGTATAATCTGTTGTCCGACCTTCCGGAGCCCTTGCCGCCGCCGCTTCACCCGGGCACGAAGCAACCGGTCCCGCCGGAAGCCTTGCTGGCCATTTTCCCGGAAAATCTCGTGCAGCAAGAAATGAGTCCGGACCGCTGGATCGAAATTCCCGGGCCGGTCCGCGAGATTTATTCTCTTTGGCGGCCGACGCCGCTGTTGCGCGCCGTCCGCTTTGAGAAGGCGCTGCAAACTCCGGCGCACATTTACTACAAGTACGAAGGCGTAAGTCCGGCGGGAAGCCACAAGGTGAACACCTCCGTGGCTCAAGCTTATTTCAACAAAGTCGCCGGCACGCGCCGTTTGGCCAGCGAGACCGGCGCCGGACAATGGGGTTCTTCGCTCGCGATGGCTTGCCAGCTTTTCGGTCTGGAATGCACGGTCTATATGGTCAAAGTCAGCCATCAGCAAAAGCCGTATCGCCGAATGTTGATGGAGACCTGGGGCGCCCAAGTGCATCCGAGTCCCAGCGATCAGACCGAGTATGGCCGGGCCGTTTTGAAGCAGGAGCCGGAATGCGCGGGCAGCCTCGGCATTGCCATCAGCGAAGCCATTCAGGATACCATCACCCATCCCCACACAAAGTACTCGCTGGGGAGTGTGCTCAACCACGTCTGCCTGCACCAAACGGTGATCGGGCAAGAAACCATGAAGCAAATGGAGCTGGCGGGCGAGGAACCGGACACGCTCATCGGCTGTGCGGGCGGCGGCAGCAATTTCGCCGGCCTGGTCTTTCCGTTCGTGCGGAGGAAGATCACGGAAAAGAAAAACTATCGCATCGTCGCGGTGGAACCGACGGCTTGTCCATCCATGACGCAAGGCCAGTTGCGCTACGACTTTGGCGACACGGCGGAACAAACGCCGCTGCTCATGATGTACACGCTCGGACACAGTTTCATGCCGCCGCCCATCCACGCTGGAGGATTGCGCTATCACGGCATGTCCCCCCTGGTGAGCCACCTGCTCAAACTGGGGCTGATCGAAGCGGAAGCTTACCATCAGACCGAGGTCTTCGAGAGCGGGACCTTGTTTGCGCGCACGGAAGGGATCGTCCCCGCGCCAGAGGCCGCCCACGCGATTCATGCGGCGGTTCAAGAAGCGGTCCGAGCGCGCCAAGACGGGCGCAAGCGCGTCATCCTTTTCAACCTTTCCGGCCATGGCTTGCTCGATCTGAGCGCGTATGAGGGTTACCTGGCCGGCAAACTCAACGGGGTTTAGATTAAACCTGTCTTGAATGGCCTTGCAGCGATCTCTCGCATGTCGCCTCGCCAACCAACCCACCCCTCCGCCCCTCCCAGGAGGGGAACCAGCGCCAGCCGTACGGAACTTCGCTCCCCTCCTTGGAGGGGCCCGGGGGGTGGGTCCATGTACGCGACGACGGATCATGCAGGAACCTCCTCCACCACTCATATGAAAGAGAAAACCTCCCTACAACTCACATCGACCGCTGCTCTCCTCTTCGCCTGCGCCTTGACATTCTCTGCGCCGGCTCTCGCCCAGAATCATTATCCCGCCGGCGTGGAAGGTATCAAGGCCGGTTCCCTGCCGCCGCCGGGAATTTATCTCCGCGACTACAACCTCGTTTATTTTGCCGATCAATTGAAAGGCGGCCCGCCGAATTTTGACCTCCTCGCCTATGTTAACGCCCCGCGCGCGATCTGGATTACCGATTGGAAGATTCTCGGCGGCTATTACGGCATGGATGTCTTGCTCCCGTTCGTCCACACGGACTTGACCGCCGGCGGCTACAAAGACGACGCGTTCGAGGTGGGGGACATCCACGTCGAACCTCTCACCCTTTCCTGGCACCCGAAGCAGTTTGATTTCGCCGTGGGCTATGCCTTCTGGGCGCCGACGGGCGACTTCGATGCGAATCGCCCGGTCAAACCCGGGAAAGGTTTTTGGTCGAACATGTTCACCGGAGGCGCGACCTGGTATCCCGATCAAGAAAAGACCTGGGCCTTCTCCCTCCTCAACCGTTACGAACTCCACACTGAGAACGACGATCTCAAGATCACGCCCGGCGACACCTACACGCTCGAGTGGGGCCTGAGCAAGGCTCTCACAAAGACCATGGAACTGGGCGTAGTGGGGTACTACCAGCAACAGATCGACGACGACCGCGGGCCGGGAGTCACTTATGATCCGTCGCTTCACGAGCGGATTGCCGGAGTCGGGCCCGAAATCAGCCTCGTGTGCCCCAAATTGATGCTGTTTACCTCCGTCCGGTATGCCAAAGAATTCGCATCGAAGGCTCGTCCGGAGGGCCACACGGTAACGGTGACTTTCACCAAGCGGTGGTAGGAACGCCAGAGACGTTCGGGTCCGCGGAATAACGCTGGCACGGAGGACGCGCAAGCGTTTGGAGTGCGCGCGATTGATCGCCGCTTTCTCACCGTCATCTTAGAACCAACCGGTTGGCACACGTACGACTCCTCATCCCACTGGCAAGATTTCGAATCCCATGGAATCTGGCGGGCCGCGGTTCCCCTCACCCTGGCCCTCTCCCAAGGGATAGGGAATCGCTGCCACCGTGTTGGGCCAATCTGGGATGGCTGAACATTTCCGCGTCTGGCGAACGTTTCTTCCTCTCCCCTGGGGAGAGGGCCGGGGTGAGGGGGAAGGGCCCGTCAGACGGCACGAGGAGGGTCAGGGTAATTCCAGGAGATCAGACGCTCTGAGACTTGAGCGGCAGGCCGTCAGCCAAAGCAGCGATAAATCGGCCGCAATCCAAACGCTTCGCGGCCATTGTGCGTCTGGAGGAGTTCGACCTCCGCAGGTCGAGTCTCGGACACGTCGCCTTCTGTGCGCCATTCTATCTGCAACAGGAGGCTTCCCACGGACCCGGAAATCTCCCTCCCCAGCCGCGGCATTCTGTTCTGGCATTCCTTGGCTGGAACAGTAGAAGTCTAGCCCGATGAGAGCGATTTTGGCGTTGGAAGACGGCTCGGTCTATCATGGCCAGGCCTTCGGCACGCGGGGCTCCGCGTGCGGCGAGGTGTGCTTCAATACCTCGATGACCGGTTACCAGGAAATCCTCACCGATCCGTCGTATAAAGGACAGATCGTCACGATGACGTATCCGTTGATTGGCAATTGCGGGGTCAACGCGCAAGACGTGGAGTCATGGCGCCCCCACGTGTCCGGCTTTGTCATCCGCGAGCTCTCGCCCGTCGTGAGCAACTGGCGCGCAGATTTCAGCTTGGCCGAATACCTGGAGAAGAATGGCATTCCGGGAATTGAAGGGATCGACACTCGAGCCCTGACGAAGAAGCTCCGCGTCCGGGGAGCGATGAACGGGTTCATCTCGGCGGAAGACGTCTCCGATGAAGAGGCCTCCGCGAAAGCGAAAAGCTGGCCGGGATTGATGGGTGTGGACTACGTCAAGGAGGTCACCCACGCAACAGCATTCCAGTGGGACGAACGGGATGAGCAGAGCGCGAACTTCAAACTCGTGCGCGGAACGGCGGCGTCGGATATTCGAAACATCCGTGATCCCCTGCCGGCTGCGGACATTCCCATCGTGGCCTACGACTTCGGAATCAAATACAACATCTTGCGCCGGCTGAGACAGCGCGGATTCAAGGTCCGGGTCGTGCCGGCGACCGCGCCGGCCGCCGAAGCGTTGAGATCCAAACCCGCCGGCATTTTCCTTTCGAATGGGCCCGGTGATCCCGCCGCGCTTGATTACGCCATTCGGACCGTCGGTGATTTGGTCAAATCGGGAATTCCCATCTTTGGAATTTGCCTCGGGCACCAGATGCTCGGGCTGGCTCTGGGAGGGAAAACGTTCAAGTTGAAGTTCGGTCATCGCGGCGCCAATCAACCGGTGAAGGATTTGGAGACCGGGAAAGTGGAAATCACTTCGCAGAACCATGGATTCGCCGTCGATGCGGATTCGCTGCCCAGCGAGGTCGGCGTGAATCGAATCAATCTGAATGATCAGACCGTCGAAGGAATGCGCCACAAGCGGAAGCCGATTTTTTGTGTGCAGTATCATCCCGAGGCGTCGCCCGGCCCTCATGATTCGACTCCGCTGTTTGACGAGTTCCGCGCGATGATCATGGGATAAAACAGCAATTCTCATGAGGGCCGTAAGGCCGACACTCCTTTCCGCACATTCTCAGGGATATTGTGGACAGGCCTGTCCGCCTTACGTCCGAAATGAGAAATGCGGCAGCAAAAAACGGCGGAAGAAAGGCAACCCAGACAAAGACAGATCGGAAAGCCCGGGTGCAGGCTAAGTCAAAGCCCGGGCTTCCGTGATGCGTATCTTGATTGTCGAAGATGAGCGCAAGACCGCGGCGTATCTGCAGAAAGGGCTCTCGGAAAGCGGATTCGTCGTGGATGTAGCGAACCGTGGCGACGACGGGCTGGACCTGGCGCTTGAGCAGGACTACGACGCTGTCGTCCTCGACGTGATGCTGCCGGAGCGCGACGGGTGGTCAGTGCTCGCCGCGCTGCGGCGGGCCGGCAAGCAAACGCCGGTCTTATTTCTGACGGCGCGCGATGCCGTGCCGGACCGTGTCAAGGGCTTGGAGTTGGGTGCCGACGATTATCTGGTTAAGCCGTTCGCCTTTTCAGAATTACTGGCACGCCTGCGTTCCGTGTTGCGCCGGGGACCGGGCCGCCAGCCGGAATCCCTCCGGGTGGCGGATTTGGAGCTGGACTTGCTCCGGCACAAGGCAGCACGGGACGGCCAGCGGTTGGATCTGACTCCGAAGGAATTTGCGCTCCTCTCGCTACTGGCCCGGCGGAAGGGCGAAGTGCTTTCGCGCACGCTCATTGCCGAGCAGGTGTGGGACATGTATTTCGACAGCGACACCAACGTGGTGGACGTGGCTGTGCGCCGGTTGCGCCGGAAGGTGGACGATCCGTTTCCACAGAAGCTCATCCAAACGGTTCGAGGAGTCGGCTACGTCCTTGAAGAATTCTGATTCCAATTCACTTTCGATATCAACGGTTCGATGGGTAACTTCTCCATCACGCGACAGTTGACGCTGCATTACGTCGTGTCCACGGCCGCCTTATTGCTGTTGGCGGGAGGGTTTCTCTACTGGACGCTCAGGAGGAATTTGGATCACACCCGGCATGCACTGCTCGCGAGCAAGATCGAGGTGCTGCGGGTCCTGTTGCGGGAACCGGACAAGATGGCCGCGCTCACCAGCGAAGTGGAACACGAAGCTTCGGAGAGCCACCCGCTCCGGTATTACCTCCGCATTCTGGACGAGCAGAACCGAGTTCTGCTTGAAACCCCTGGCATGAAGGACCTGGCGCCCGTGGGGTTGTTCCCGGACCCGGTGGAAACGTCGGCTGAATCAATTAACAACATCCAACAGAAATCCCAAAGCGGCCGATCGCTCCTGTTCCTGGCGGTCCAGGCCGTCGCTGGCCTCGCCGGCACGGAGAAGCGGACGCTGCAAATCGCGCTCGATACATCTTCTGGCAGCGCGTTGCTCGCGGACTACCGCCGTAAACTGATGACCGTGCTCGCTCTGGGGGTGCTGTTCGCTGCAGTGGCGGGAGTTTGGGTGGCTCGCAAGGGAATGCAGCCGTTGATCGAGATCACGAGCACGGCTCAGCATATCACCGCCAGCCAACTCCACGAACGAATCGCGGGCACGCGCTGGCCGGAAGAACTCGGCGAACTGGCCGCGGCCTTCGACGCCATGTTGGACCGGCTTGAAGATTCTTTCACGCGCTTGTCGCAATTTTCGGGTAACCTGGCCCACGAACTCCGCACGCCGATTAACAATCTCCGCGGCGAAGCGGAAGTCGCGCTGAGACGCTGCCGCCAGCCGGAGGAGTACCAGCAAATTCTGGAGTCCAGCCTCGAGGAGTACGACCGCCTGTCGCGCATGATCGACGGCTTGCTTTTCCTGGCCCGCGCGGACAATCCGAAAGCGGCGTTGGAACGGACTCGATTCGACGCGCGGAAGGAAATAGAGACGGTGCGGGAATTCTACGACGCTTGGGCCGGCGAACAGGACGTGGAGGTCGCTTTCGAGGGGAATGCCTCGTTGAACGGCGACCCGATGTTGTTCCGCCGCGCCGTCAGCAACCTGCTCGCCAACGCGCTCCAACACACCCCGGCCCGAGGCCGCATCAGCATTTCCGTCCGCGCGAACGATCACCAAGCCGTGGAGGTGATTGTGGACGACACCGGCTGCGGCATCGCGCCGGAACATCTGCCTAAAATCTTCGATCGCTTCTATCGGGTAGGCCGAGTGCGCGCCGAGAGGCCGGGCGGGACAGGATTGGGGCTGGCGATTGTCCAGTCCATCATGCGCCTTCATGGCGGGACGGCGTCGATCCAGAGCCGCGTAGGGCAGGGGACAACTTTCACCCTCGAATTCCCGGCGCGAAACTGATTTTCCAGTTGTCAGCATCTTGACATTCTTGATCAAGACATCAAGATGCTCGTATGAGAACCACATTGACGCTCGATCCGGATGTGGCCGCGAAGGCCAAGAAGGCCGCCGCCAGGCTGGGCAAGCCCTTCAAAGAAATCACAAACGCCGCGCTGCGGCTGGGGCTGGAGCAGATTCTGAATCCACCCAAGGCGAAACCCTATCTGACCATTCCCCGGCCGCTGGGCCTTCGCCAGGGCTTCAACTATGACAATATCGGCGAACTCTTGGCGCGCGCCGAAGGCGAGGACTACCAATGATCCTGGTGGACGCAAATCTGCTCCTCTACGCCGAAGACAGCCTGTCCGAGCACCACGAAGCCGCGCAGTCGTGGTGGGACGCGCAGCTCAGCGGCACGGACCCGGTTTGTCTCTGCTGGCCCGTGCTGAAGGCATTTCTGCGGATCGGCACCAACGCGCGTCTGCATCAGCGGCCGCTCACGTTGAAGGAGGCGTGCGAACGCGTCCAGAGCTGGTTCGATCAGCCCTGCGTGTGTCTCATCCAACCCACCGACCAGCATTGGACGATGTTCCAGAGAATGCTGAACGAGGGCAATGCCGTGGGGAATCTCGTGTCGGACGCGCACCTGGCAGCGTTGGCGATCGAACACAACTGCGTGCTCCACTCGACCGATGCCGATTTCGCCCGATTTGCCAGTCTGAAATGGACAAACCCGATTGCGGACCGCTGAAGGTCCGGATTGGCGTTCTTCGGGGCAGGCGATAGGCGGCGGAAGAGCAGCTCCCTCGCTTGCCAAAGCGCGCCTCTGCGCCTACGGTTTTCCACCGTTCAACCGGCAACGACTTTCCGTAACGCATGAGGCGAAAAGTTACCGTCGAAACCCTGAAGCAATTCATGCAGGAACTGGCCGCGGCGGCGCACAGCGCCGGGAATGTGTACTTTACCGGCGGAGCTACGGCGTTGTTGCTGAACTTTCGGGATCAGACCATTGACATTGACCTCAAGATGGACCCTGAACCCAAGGGCGCCTTCGAGGCCATAGCCGTGCTGAAGGATCGCCTCAACCTCAACGTCGAATTAGCCTCCCCGGACGATTTCATACCCCCTGCGGCGGACTGGCGGGAGCGCAGCCGGCATATCGCGTCCATTGGCTGCCTCCAGTTCTATCATTACGATTTTTCGATGCAGGCGCTGGCGAAACTGGAACGCGGCCATGCCCAGGACTTGGAAGATGCGGCCAGCTTTTTGCGCGGAGGATATGTTAGCGTCGATGAGTTGAGGCGTCGATTCGCCGAGATCGAACCGGGACTTCTGCGCTATCCGGCCATCGACGCGCGGCAGTTCAGAACAAAGGTTGAAGAGTTTCTGGCTAAGCTGGAACGCCCATGAACAGAGAACGTCGGGAACGATCCCTGCCCGGAGAAGAGCTGGTCCAACAGGGCCTCGCGGATCTGGCGGCGGGCCGGTTAACTGACTTCGCGTTGCTCGTCCTGATCGCCGGCCCGCGCCTAAAACGGCTGGGAATTCAGGTGCCCGATCACGCACGGCGCCAACCCTACGAACACGACCTTTATGCGCGTCTCGATCAACGGCTCGGCAAGGAGGCACATTCGTACTACAATAGCCTGATCCGGCGCATTGTTAGTTACGCGCGCGCCTTGGAACACGAACAGAGTCGCCGGGAAGAGAAACCAATGGATTTTGGCATGAGATAGGCCATGGTTCGCGTATGCGCCGGCTTAGTTCATGATTGTTTTTCGCCGATCCACGCCATTCTTGTTACGGCCTTCCGCGCTTGTTCAAGTCATCGGAATTGAGAGGCACACTCACCGCCGGTTCATTGCACCTAGTAATGGGTCGCAATCGTTCCGGAAAGCCGTACGGCGCGAATCCTTTGTCGCAAAGATGGTCGTCAGCAGGTCCGGCTTACGGCCCGAACAAGGCACGCTCGTGTTGAGAGTTTCGGGAGCGCCCGAGGGCAACACGCCGATTCTTTCCAGCTCAGTGGACCTGATCGACTGGGTGCAGTGGTTGACGAATGTCGCGCCTTCGGGCGTGTTGGAAGCGCAAGTGCCCCGGACGGGAGCCGAACCTCGTCGGTTCTTTCGGGCTATCCATCGATAAACTGCAGGCGAGCCGAACAGGAGGAAAGAGAGGGAACGGAGAATGAGTGGTAACTGCTAAGCGCGCGTTTTGAAAATCCTGTTTGGGTGGAACAGGCCACTGGCGTGTTGCCGCAGGCTACCAGCCTGCCGCAATTTTCGCCGGCAAGTTGCCGCCAAAAACGGGCTGGTAGCCCGTTCCAACCATTTTCAAAACACCCTCATTCTTGATCAAAGCCATTACCGCCGAGCCAATTTCCGTGGTCCGACCACTATGTCCCAAAAGCTGGACGATGCTGCTGAATCGGAATCGAGAAACGACGGGCTTTCCACGTTGCGTGCGGCTAGGTATCGTGCCGTCATGAGTACGGTTCAGGAAATCGAAGCCGCCATCCTGAAGCTTTCGAGAGAGGAACTCATGGAGTTGCGCGAGTGGTTCGAGGGTTATCTGGAAGATCACCTGGAACTGACCGATGAAGTGAAGACCAAACTCGACGACTCACGACGCGAAATCTACAAGCGAAGCTGATTCAACGTGTAGTGGAATGTGTCGTGCCGTAGTTTCTGTCCGTCGGCGCTCTTCACGTCCAACGCGCGGACGAGGATGACGTGGCGAGGCTGGCAGCCTTCGATTTGCAAGCGCACACTCTTCCGGTCCGCGGACACAGTGGCTTTTGTCACCCGCACGGGCGGGCCGGCAATCTTTTCGTCGCGGTCTTTTTCCGGCGCGTTGTGCTGGCCGTCGTAGCCGTAAGTGTATTGCAGAGCGTCCCAGTTCTCGGTGTCGCCGGTGCTCGCGGCATCGACCGGTCTGGTGAAAGTGAGGTCGAATCCGCCCGGCTGCGCACGCACTTCGCGAATCTCGAAAGGCGTTTTTCCGGTGAAGCGGACGCGGTCGAGCGAGTGCGGCTGCGGCGCGATGCTGGTCCAGTGGCCCATGCGCAGTCCGCCGGCGTAGAGCTGGCCGTCGGGACCGAACGCAAGCCGGTTCACCCCCGAGCCGAAACCTTTCACGAACGGAAAGACGGTCCCTTGCCACTCGCCGTTGACCTTCTCCAGCGCCACGCGCACGACACTGGCGTTTTGAAACTCGCCGACGAGCATCTGCCCTTGGAACGGTCCGAATCGGTCGTCCGCGACGGCCGCGATCCCGCTGGCTGAGCGCACCCACGCATATGGAAACCAGACGGCCGGCGGCGTGAAGTTGGTGTCGCCGTTGAATTGGGTGCGCGGCGCGGGTTGCGCCGAGGGATAGCCGTAGAATTTACTCGACTGCAAATGGTTCAACTTGTTCGCCGCGATCCAGTGGCCCTGGTTGTCCGTCATGAACAGTTCGCCGTTGAATTCGCCGAAGCCATTCGGCACGCGCAGTCCGGAACAGAAGCCCTCGGTCACGAAGCGGGGGAAAGGCGGCGACACGCCCGGCGAAGAACTTTGAACATTCGACTTTGAACTTTGAACTTCGCGCGAAACGCGAACGCACCAGCCCATGAACGGCACGTGATAAATAGGCCGATGTCCGGTGATCATGACGTAGAAATTTCCCTGGGCGTCGAGCGCGGGGCCGGTCGCGTAAGAGTGGTAGTTGCCGGTGTAACCCCAGCCGTCGCTGAGACACTCGAAGAGATCAGCCTCGCCGTTGCCGTCCGTGTCCGAGAGTCGCGTCAACTCGCACTTCTGCGTGACGTGGATTTTGCCGTTGATGACGCGCAGTCCGCCGGGCTCGTTCAATCCGCGCGCAAAGCGACGCCAGCGCGCCTGGGCTGGATCGCCCGTTGCGCCTTCGACAATCCACACTTCGCCCGCATAAGTGCACATGGCCAGATCACCGTTCGGCAGAAAATCCATGCCGCCGACCAGCAGTTTGATCTCTTTCGGCACGGGAAAATGCTCGACGATGTAAGACTCGTCGCCGGACGGTTTGTTCACGATGCTGGCAAGGGTGGATTGGCTTCCAACGCGCCGCGAGTCGGCGGCCTCTGCACGTCCTTCGCTTCGCGAATCACCGTCCCTCCCGTCCCTGAGGTTCTTCGCCCTTTCGGAGTCGAGAGAGAAGTCAGGGACGCGATGGAACGCGCCCTTACCAACCGTAGTCGCAGATTTGATGGACCCTGCGGCGAACGCCTTTGTCAGCGCCGTCGCCTCGGTTTGATTGGCGCAAACCATGACGGCGACTTCAACGATTTGCCCGTTCGCGCTGCGCGGCAGTTCGATGCTGAGTTGCACGTGAGGGCCGGAGACAAGGTTGGTCACGACTGCGCTGTAAGGACCTTTGCCGTCGCGCTCGCTTTGCACGTGAACGGCGCGCGCGACCTCATCTTGACGGGAGATCAACGCATTCGCTGGAACACCGCGCGCGCCCACGAGGAGGAAGTCCTTTTCACGGCGAATGGCTAAAGCGCTCTCTCCGGCCGGCAGCGAAACGGATTCGCCCGGGCCGTGAAACGCGGCGAACCGAACCGGCGCAACAAGCGGCCCGATTTCAAAGCGACGGACAACGGCCCGGTGCGACAAGACCCGCTCCGCTCGGGACGTTTCGCGCACCCGCACAGCCACGCCGCTGGCGGCGACGAGTTCGTAGAGGAAGCTCGTCTGGTTCTCCCTAGTGCTCACGCCGAGAAAGCGAGTATTTGCCGGGTCGAATCCGCGGCCACGCGTGTTGGCCATCTCCCAAGGTTGTACCGGCAGATTTCCCCAAAGCAGATTGCCCGTGAAGTCGCAAATGAAACGTGTGGCCGTGTTGTTGAAGGGCGGGCCGTAAAGGTTGAGTGGCGCGCCTTCCCAGACGGTGTGCGTGCGCAGCAGTTCCGCGTCGAAGGCCAAGTGCAGGTTCGTCGCGAGCGAGATGACGATGGTGCGGCTGGAGAGCCCCATCGGCGCGCGACGGAAAGGGATGTCCGGCGGATCGTGGGCCGGCGCCACGCCGGAGGTTCCCGTGGATCTGAGGCCAGACTGCGCCCGCACTCGCGGGTCGAGAATCATGGCCGTGACAAGCAGAGCGATGGCGAAAGCGTTGCGGGGCGGGACGGTCATGGGGACATATTAAGCGCAGTGAAGGTATCCAGCAATTCTTTGGCACACCCATTCTCATTTTGGCCTCGTAGCGCGGGCGTCCCGGCTGCGAGTTCGGACGGCGGCTCGCCTTTCGAGGAGAGGCGGGGCGGGACGCCCCAGGAACTCGCAGGCGAGGACGCCTGCGCTACGGACGACTCTCGGATGCGCCGGTTTTGATCCAGGAAGCATTTGGATTTTGAATGTGTTTCGGATTTCGGATTTCAGATTTTGTTTTTCCACCGTTCTCCAGCCGTTGCAGCACGAGGGACAAAACCGCGGCAGATGACGAAAATGTAATCTGGCGGTCATGCTTTTGTTCGCGTGGCTGGTGCATATTGACGGCGTGAAAAACCCTGACTCGCGGGGAATCCTCCGGGTGCGGTCAGATGTCGAATCCAGACCGGAAGCTCGGCTTTTGCCCTGTCCACAGCGGCCTCCCAGCGGAGCCAGGAATCAGAAAGACAGGAGCTTCCCAATATGCTGACAGATTCTCTACCAAACCGGCAAAGACCCAACCGAAAATCCATCCTCGTCCTCGGCGCCGCCCTGATGCTGGCTGGCCCCTTGGGCGCCGCCACCTACGTCGGCAGCACCACGTGCAAGACTTGCCACAAGGACAAGTATCAGCAGCTTACGAACTCGATTCACTCGAAAATGATCCGAAAGATCAGCGAGTACGGCACCATCCCGTCCACACAGCCGAGCATGGTGGCGAGCGTGAGCCATATCCACGGCAACCTCAGCGCCCCCAAGGCGCCGCCGCTGACTGAAGTCACCTACGTCATGGGCGGCTGGTACAAGGAGGAAAGTTACATCAAGGAAGACAAGGACCCGGTCACGGGCAAAGCAACGTTCAAGGTCACCAAGTATGAATGGGACCCGATCAAGGGAACTTACCGGGACGACCGGGACGGAACGCGGGACTGGCTCACCAAATGTGCCGGGTGCCATGCCACCGGTTACGATCCGGCCACGCAGACCTTCAACGAAGTCAACATCGGCTGCGAGCACTGCCACGGACCGGGCAGCGCGCATGCCGCCAGCATGGAGCCGGCGGACATCGTCAAGGATACTTCGAGTGAAGGTTGCGGTCACTGTCACATCCGTGCCGAGAGTGCGGCCATGGGAAGCTTCACCAACAAGCAGTTCAATTTCCCCATTGGATATGAAGCGGGCAAACCGGAAACATTGAAATTCATCCCGCAGTCCCTCTCCGACACGGCTTCGTCGTTCTTTCCCGACGGCACGTCCAAGCGGCATCGCCAGCAGTATTTGGACGTGAATTATCCGGGGTTCCGAGTGACCAAGCACTACGAGAAAAATGTCACCTGCACGAGCTGCCATGATCCGCACACGTCCGGTTTGCTGACGGTTTCGTCGGGAATCCCGGCCACCGCGAACGTGCCCACGAACGGTGTCTATGGAATTGCGATCTACGACAACGCCACCGGCGCGACCAATTTTGCCAAGTGGGACGGCGAAGGCCTCAAGGCGGGGTTCAGTTGCACTTCCTGCCATGCCGGGGCCGATCCCAAACACGTTCACTACTTCACCCCTAAAGCCATGGCCGCGGCGATCGACTGCATCGACTGCCACATGCCGGACGTGATCAACGTGAACGGCGCGTCGTTGCGCGGCGCCCTGCACACGCACACCTTCAGCTCAATGCGGCCGGAGATTTCGCAGAAATACGGGCCCGACAACCAAGCCAATTCCTGCACCTATCGTTGCCACCAGGACAGGGGAGCTACAAAGACAGCGCGCGCCCAGTGGGCGGCCAGTTACTTGCAGTCTCATCTGGAGCTCGTTTCTGTCAGTCCGGCTGGCGCGAGCTTGCGGTTGACCGGCCTCAGGAACTTCTCCTACACGCTTGAAGGCACCGTCGATTGGGCCGCCTGGCTGCCGATCCGCACCAACAAGGCGGACGTGAACGGTCTGCTCAACTTCCAGGACAACACAGCTCCAGGAACCCGTCGATTCTACCGGGTGGTAGAGAAGTAATCGCTGGCTCCCTTCTCGGCTCACACCGGCTCCAGCGACGCCCCCGGGATGTGTCAGCTCCGGGGGCGAGGCGCATCTGAGAGCGTGTCAGAGCTGTGGGTGGAACGGGCTACCAGCCCGTTTTTGGCGGCAACCTGCCGCCAAAAGGCAATTGACAGAGAGGCTCTGAGCTGTGACCGTCAAACACCAACCGCGAAAGACAGCGCGCTGCCCAGCGCAACAGCAAACGTTCAAACTTCAACGTTGAGCATTGAACGTTGCTCCCTTGATCCATCAACAATCTTTTTCCATGCCGTTGACCCGCCCTCGTGCTCATGTTCGTCGTCGTCCCGTCCTCGAAACCGCAAGCACTCGATCAGAACCTTTAAAGGCTATCCAGCGTCTAACTTGACGAAATTCTGCAGGCGATGAAGACGGATTTGACCATAAACGAAGCCAAAGCCGGAGCCTTGCTGAGGGGATGCCTTAGTGTGTGTTTTGTAAATGGGTGGAACGGGCTACCAGCCCGTTTTCGGCGGCAACCTGCCGCCGAAAATGGCGGCAGGCTGGTAGCCTGCCGCAACAGACCAGTGGCCTGTTCCACCCGAAAGGCATTTTCAAAACACGCTCTTAGTGCGTGGGGGGACCCCCAAGCGCTTGGCAGTCGGGAGTCGCTTTCCCCCTCACCCTGGCCTCTCCCTCAGGGAGAGGGCCGGGGTGCACTGCTGTTGAATTAAGGGAACCGATGCCTTTCGATCCCCTTCCTCTCCCCGCGAGGCACGAGTGGGGAGAGGATCGAGGAGAGGGGCAGCCCAATAAAGACGGCCCTCCTCTCCCCGGCCCTCTCCTCCCTCCGCAGGGAGGAGAGGGAGGAATCCAAGTGCGATGCTCGTTTTCATTCCTTAATTCAACAGCAGTGGGGGGAGGGCTGGGGTGCACTGCTGTTGAATTAAGGAATCCCCGAACATTTGGCCCCCTTCCTC
>JACQWK010000358.1 GCA_016209525.1 Verrucomicrobiota bacterium | reverse complement strand
TCGTCCCCTTGCTCGTAGCCGAAGATGACGGCCCGCGCCGCGTTGTCCACCGGGCGGGCGACGACAATCGCGTTGGCCAGTGGCACTCCCCAAGTGACGGTTTGCGGGGAGAGGAACACGGCGTTGGTTCCAGCGGGCACACCACCGGCCAGCGGATGGCTCGGATTGACGATATTGATTCCGGCCATGTTCGCCGAAGTGCCGAATTCGGTGGAAGCGGTGCCAGTCATCCCCAAATCGTCATAGCTGGCACTTTCCCAGTTGAGCAAAGGCACAGCAGTGTCCCGGAATTTGTGCACGCCGCCGACCAACATATCGCCCGAACTCACCGTGGATGAAACGAGAATCACGTCTTTTCCAGCCGCGTCGCTCGTTTGCGAGGCAGGGGCGGTGACGGTCGTCACTTTGTAGCCCGCGCCTGCCAGAACGGTTGAAACGACCGCATCTCCCGCAGACGGAGTTGTGCCGGTAACGAGCAAGGCCTGCTTCGGACTGATGTCGCTCCCGCCGGCTTTGATCGTGCTCAATCCAGCCGCTTTAATCAGGATGTAATCCACGTCGAACGTGCCCAATCCATTGTTGACGCCCGCCGCGATTCCGGCAAAGCCTTCTCGCGCTGTCGCGGTGGGATATCGATCCCACTGCACCTGCCAGTTCGACGGTTCGGGCACGGTGCCATCGGCGGGCCAGGCCTTTCCGAAGATGTCCATTTTCCCGCTGGCAGTGTCCACCTGCTGCCTGACGCGGAGCCAATACCACGCGTTGGTGACCCATCGGTTCGCGCCTACGGGACGGAAGTCATACCCAGGTCCCCACGCTCGCAGGTCATCCAACAATCGGATCTGACGGCCATTGACCGTCGTTCCGGCGTCCGTTTGGTTCGCGTCGCGGAAGTGCAGATTGATACCCTGGCTGTTGGTTCCGACGCCGACGGCAATTCCGGCTCGAGGCGGATCGCCCGTTCCAAAGGCCGCGATCCTGATGCGCGCCAAGACCTCCTGGTTGGTGGAACTGTAGCCGGAAGCTTCGTACAAGAGGTGATTCGGATCTCCCGGTCCTGCCACCACTCGCAGCATGCCATTGCTCAGAGTGTAGAGAACGTTCGTGGATTGATTTCTCGCTTTCCAATTCGGATTGAGGGCCGTGCCGCTGAAATCATCCTGATAGGCATTGACGAACTGTCCGAATTCGGCGGGCGCGGCCGAATCGGTATTGACGATGATCCGTGTATTGGCGGCAATGATGTTGGGCTTCTCCGCCAAGTCCTGGACTCCTGTCACCGTGAGTTGCAGCCCGGCCGTCGGCAATGGTCCGGACGGCGGAGGCGCACTCGACGGGGAGACCAATTGGACGGCGTTAATCGGCGCCCGCGGCGACGTGCCGCCGAAGCCGAACGGAACAACCGTCGTCGCTTCAATGATAATACTTGAGGAGCTGAGTCCGCTAAAGACGAGGTAATCGCCCGATCCATATTGCGGCACCGGCAGGATAGGCACCTGCACGAGATCGGTCGGATTGGCCGGCGACTGGGCTAGAACGTAATCTCTGAGCACTTGTCCAGTCGCTGCATCCAAGACTCGATAAGCTCCGCCGCGTGCGGCGACGCCTCCCAGAGCATAAACGTAAACATCGTAACGGCCGCCCGTCAGTTGCGGCGGGAGGTCCGAAAGCGTGACGCTGGTCGTGGTGGTGTTCCCGGTATCGAGATAGCCTCTCATGAGCACGCGGTCCGTACTATTCGTTGGGAAACTATTGTTCGTCTCGGTGCGATTCCCCGATTCGGGTGCGGGAGGCGAAGCTCCGGGGATGTTAGCCCACGTATTGTTGGAGGCCCACTGCACTCGAACTGCCGTCGCCCGACTGGTACCGGCCGCCTCCGCCACGACGGTCGTATTGGTTCCGGTTCGACCGGCGAGGTTGTTCCAATTGGCCTGGGGTATGGCTCCGGCAACGTCGGCGGAGGCTAAGGACGCGCTCGCTTCGCTCGATCCGAAGTTCAGGCCGATCCGATACGGGACGCTTTGGACCAATTGAACGGCGTTGATCGGCGCGCGCGGTGTGGACCCGAATCCTAGGCCGCCGGCCGTGCTCGCTTCGATAATGATGCCGGAAGCGTTCAGTCCGCTAAACACGAGATAGTTTCCGGTACCGTTCTGTCCCGGAGGCAATCCAGAGGGCACGGCGACGAAATTCGTGGGATTGGCGCTGCACTGCGCCAGAACGTAACCCCTCAGCACGGACTTGGTGGCTGCGTCGAGGATGCGATAGCCGCCGCCCTTGTTCGGCACGCCGCCCAGCAGATAGACATAAACGTCGTAACCGGCGGAGGTCAGTTCCGACGGCACGCCGCTGATGCTCACACTGGTGGTGGTGGCGCTGCCCGTATCCAGGTAACCCGTCATGAGAACGCGGTCGGCGCTGTTGGTCGGAAACCGGTTGTTCTCTTCTCCTCTCGAGCCCGTTGAGGCCCAGGTGTTGTTCGAACCCCACTCCACCCGCACCTTGGTCGCCACGTTGGCGCCAGCGGCATCCGCCACGACGGTCGAGTTCGTTCCACTTTGGCCGCGGAGGTTGTTCCAGTTGGCCTGAGCGACGCCGGGCACGCCCGCGACGCTGGACGACGTTAACGAAGCGCTGGACGTGCCGTTGACTTCGTCGGCACCGAAGTTCAGGCCGATACTGAGCGGTGTACCCGGCGGCGGGCCGACCGTAAAGGGAGCCACGGATGGATAGCTCGTTCCCACGCGAAGTTCGTCGTACACCATTTCTGCGTACGGCCGGTTGTTTTGAGGATTGCCGGCGAACGGGCGGATTCGATTGAAAGAATAATCGAACGAGCCGAGCGATTTCGCATCCGCGGAAGCGATGCTGGGCTCAACATCCAGCAGCGGATTGACCCAGAGATAGGCGTCATCGTTGCCGGCTTTGAAGTCAATCCTCACCACGACGAAAGAGACATTGGCAAACGACGCCAAGGTGCCCTGGCGGTTAGCGAGGCTGCCGTCGGGAAGGAGCGACCAGGTGTTGGTCGGCGCGCCGGAGCCGTTGCCGATCGCCAGTTGTTCGGAACTGCTCGCCAGGGTGGAGTTGAACAGCGATACGTTGGCGGCGCGTGGGTAGATGTTCGCGGCTTCGGCGGCCACACTGTTGTTGGTCGTGATCCCGACGCGTTGGCCGACGAAGCTGAACCACACGGTCGTGCCCGAGTTCGTCAGCACGCTGGGAATCTCCCGGAACGGTTGCGCGGTGCCCGCTTGTCCGATCACGTAGCCTTTTCCGCCAGAGGTCACGAGCCTGTTGCCGCGGACATCCGTGTACGGGAGACTCTCCGCCTGGACCAAGGCGCTGTTGGCCGGTGAATTGTTCACCTGCCAAGGCGCGGCCCAGCCTGTGCCGCCCGCTCGGCCGGGCAAGTCTCCGCTCGCATAGTTAAAGCCTTCATAGGCCAGAGGCGCAGTCGCCTGAAGTTGCACACTGGGAGCAGTTGTGGTGGTTCCGGTGGAAGTGGTCGCAACTAACTCCAAGCCGAAGACAATATCTGAGCTTCCGGGATCCGTCTGGTGAACTTCGGCAGCCAAAACGTTGTCACCTGTGACGAGCGCGGCCGCTGGGAGGTCGAATGGTCCCTCCAGGAGGTTCCGGCCTTCATGGCTTGTGGCAGCCGTCGTGGGCGTGACCGCTCCAGCCGCAATGCCGAACCGATAAACTTCCGTCCCATTCAGGTAGAGCACAAACCCGTCATCGACATAATGCCGGACCTTTAGCTGTACGGTTTTGGGATCGCCGGCGTAATTGAAATGCGTGCGGAAATAATCCGTCATGATCTGCGCGCCGACGCTGTTGGTCCGCTTGAGCTGGGTTCGAATCGGCTCCGTCGTGGCGCCGGATTCAAAGGCTAGGATCGTCGGGCCTTGCGGCCAGGCGCTGTCGTTGAACGCCTTTTCCTTCCACGCGGCGCCCAGATTCGTTTGGCCCGTGTTCTCATACCGCCACAATTGGTTGGTATTGCTGAACGACACCAGCAGGTTGGTGAGTGCCGCCGGCGGCGGAGCAGGCGCGGCTGCGCTGAGGGCCGACAACTCCAAGCCGAACACAATATCGGAACTTCCGGGATCCGTCTGGTGAACTTCGGCAGCCAGAACGTTGTCACCTGTGACGAGCGCAGCCGCCGGGATCTCGAAAGGTCCCTCCAGGAGGTTCCGGCCTTCATGGCTTGTCGCCGGCGTGGTGGGCGTGACCGCTCCAGTCGCAATGCCGAACCGATAGACTTCCGTGCCGTTGAGGTAGAGCACAAACCCGTCATCGACATAATGCCGGACTTTCAATTGCGCCGTCTTGGGATCGCCCGTGTAATTGAAATGCGTGCGGAAATAATCCGTCATGATCTGCGCGCCAACGCTGTTGGTCCGCTTGAGCTGGGTTCGAATCGGCTCCGTCGTGGCGCCGGATTCAAAGGCCAAGATCGCCGGGCCTTGCGGCCAGGCGCTGTCGTTGAACGTCCTTTCCTTCCACGCGGCGCCCAGATTCGTTTGGCCCGTGTTCTCATACCGCCACAATTGGTTGGTATTGCTGAAGGACACCAACAGGTTGGTCAAGGTGGCCGAAGGTGGCGGGGGCGGCGGCGCTGCCGCCGCACCGATCGTGGCTTTCAACTCCAGGCCGAACACGACATCCGAACTCGTGGCGCCGTCCTGATGGACTTCGGCGGCCAGAACGTTGTCTCCCGCGACCAGAGCTGTCACCGGAATATCAAAAGGTCCTTCATATCTATCCCGGCCTTCGTGACCGGCGGTAACACCCGTGGAGGGCGTGACCGCTCCCGCCGCGACGAGGTAGCGATGGACTTCCGTGCCGTTGAGATAGAGCACCAAACCATCATCGACGACATACCTCACCTTCAACGCCGCCGTCTTAGGATCGCCTGTGAAGGTGAAATGAGTGCGGAAGTAATCGGTCACAATGTTTCCGCCGAGAGAATTCGTCCGCTTGAGTTGCGTTCGGATCGGCTCAATGGTCACCCCGGACTCTAGGGCCAAGAGGGCTGCGCCCTGTGGCCAGGCACTGTCATCGTAAGATCGTTCTTTCCAAGCTGTGCCCAGATTCGTCGCGCCGGTGTTCGAATATCGCCACAGTTGGGTAGGATTGATCGAGATCAAGGTCTGCACAGCCGGACCGCTTGGATTGGGTCGGGAATCCAGTTGGTCAAGGGCCAGCACGCCCTTCGAGTAGCGGAACCGATCGACCATACCCTGGTACTGAAGCCCTCCGGTCGGCTCCGATCCCAAGTAAAACACTTGGTTGGTTCGCGTGAAGATGACCCCTCGCGTGTAGTTGGTCACCGTGTCCCCCAGCGTCCCATCGATGTAGTATCGCACTTCTTTCTTCGCAAAGTCATGCACCACTGCCATGTGATGCCAGTTGTTGTCGTTCGGGATGCCGGCCTTGTTCACATAGGTGACATTGAAATCCGCTATGCCCAGAGTCGTGAGCGACGCGCGATAGGATTGCACTCCTGATCCACCACCCACGCCGGCCGCGTTGGTGCTGGTGATAGACGCCGAAACGGCGCCGCCTGGACCGTTATTGTAGAAGAAAACCGAACGACTGTTAGTCTGCGTCGCGATTTTCAGCCAGGCCTGGATCGTGAACGAGGGGTCGTTCGTCGTCAGCGCCAAGACTTTCGTGGGATCCGGGACCGTCACACGCTGCCCAGGACCGAAACGCAGCGAGGAGTCCCCAGCAAGTCCGGAGGGCGTATCATTGGTGAAGTTGGGAGTTCCGACGAAAGCGCCCGACAGCCGGCCATCCCGGCTTGTGACGTTGGTGCCGGTTCCCTCATTGAAATCGAATTCCGTCAAGGTGAGCGGAGAGACCGGGGTCAGTGTCGAAGCCGGCAGCGTCGAGGCTGGCGGCGGAGGCGGAGGCGGGGGCGGGGCTGGAGCAACCGGCGGCGCGGTGGACACTCCCAGTTCGACGGTATTTGGGGAAGTCCTGGTTGCGCTCACGACGTTGACGCCATTGTTGAGCGTGTAGTTGGAAGACTTGGTCGCGGTGGCGTCGCTCACCGGTTCGGAAAATACCACCGTCATCTTGTCTTGCCGCGTGTAAGTATTGGCTGAAACTAATGTGGGCGCAGCGGCATCGGGCGTGACGGTCAGCGTCGCTTCTGCGCTCATGAGTTCCTTGCCGGGGATCATCATCAGCACCCGATATTTGCCGGCGTTCGATGGAGCCGCCGGCACGGAGTAGGAACTCGCATTGGCCCCGGCAATGTCCACGCCGTTTCTCTGCCATTGGTAGGCGATGGACTGATTGGTCGAAGTCAAAGTTTTTGCGGTGGCGGTCACCTTGAAGGTGGCAGCCGCACCGCTTCCTTCTCCCACCGTGAGGCTCTGGGGCTGTTCCGAGATGGTGATGGCCGCTCCATCCGGATTGGCAAATGCGCTCAACAAAACCCCGGGGATCGACTCCGGCGGGGAACTCGGCGGGCTACCGGCCACGGCCTTTTCACGAAGCGCAACCTGGACGTAATCGCCTCCCGTCCCCTCTTTGAGCAAGGCTTCAATGTAGTAACGCTGTCCGCCAACCAGTTGAATGTCCGGCGAAACTGTCGGCCCTCCCGACGCGTCTCCGAACGGGTCACAGCAATCATCCTCTTTGCAAATGAGCACTTTCTTTGAAGCATCGGTGCTGTTCACGCTGTTGGTATTCATGAACAACTGCGAACCGTCATCACTGCGGATGAAAAACCGATAGAGCCCGTTGGAAGGAGCGGTGAACAAGCCCGAGATCCGGGCGCCGTATAACTCATTGATGTCGGTCGGATAGATCGTGCGGGTGTCGAACGCCGTCAAATAGCCCGTGAAGTCCGGCGTGTTGTTGATGAATTTCGCGGTGGCGGTCAAGTTGGACACGGCGGTGAGCGCCGGGGGCGCACCGACGTCATTAAAGACTTCAAACAACAAGCTGCCTCGGCTCAAGACCCAGCCAGAGAAGTTGACCTCAGTCCCTGGGGCAATCAGGTTCAGCGCTGCCGAAGAATCCCGGACCCCGCTAACGCGCAAAGCGTAGCTCGCGCCCGGTGATTGCGGAGTGGTCGTGAGGACCACGGAGCTGCCATCGGCGCTGAGCTTCGCGCTGCGCACGCTCAACACGGCGGGAACAAAAGCATAATTCGGCAAGTTCGTGGCCGTGGCTTGGAGGACCGGTTCCGAGAAATTCACCGTGACTTCCGTCATCGATGCGCTGCCAACGACCGAGACGATCGTTGGGGGCGTCTTATCCTCGGTCACTGTGACTTTGGCTGACCGGCTTGTCACGCTGCCGGAGGCGTTCGACACTTTGACGGAGTAAACCGCGCCGTTGTCGCTCAACGCAGGCGTGGCCGTGTAGTTTCGGTTGGTCGCTCCGGCAATCGCGGTGTTGTTCTTCGACCACTGGAACAAGAATGGACGCGCTCCGTTGGCTTCGCACGCAAACGTCACTGGCCTGGCCTCCACGACTGTCGCGTCCGCCGGCTCGCTCAGCAGGACCGGCGCAGGATTGACTGGATTCGCCCAGCGCACCGCGGCATCGAACAGGGCCACGCCATTGGTATTGGCGGCGCCAAAAGTGTTATCCAACGGCATCCCGATCCGCCGCTCCGCGGCGATCACTCCCCCGAACAATATGTCTCCCCGCTCGTACGCAAACAACACGCCCCGAGAATCATCTCCCACTTGACGCGCGATCACGATCGCGTTGGGCAGCGGGATGCCGTAAGCGATAGTCTGGGCGGAGTTGTAGATGACATTTGTTCCGAGCGGCAACTCCCCGGCCAGCGGATGGTTGGCCCTCACGATCCGGACCGACGTTTGGGAGCCGGCCGTCCCAAACTGCCCGCCGGCTGTGCTGGTCATGCGCAGATCATCGTAATTGCCATTCTCCCAATTGATGATCGGCACAGCGGAGTTCAGGAACTTGTGGATGCCGCCCGACAGCATGTCGCCGGAACTGACGGTCGAAGACACCACTATCAGATCGTTGGTCGCAGCTTGTGCGGTTGCCGACGCGGTAGCAAGGACAGCCGTAACTCGGTATCCCAACGTGACAAGCCGATTGGAGACCGCCCGGTCGTTGGCATTCATCGTCGCGCCTGCATAGACGAACAAGGCATTGGTTCCTCGGGCCGAGGTGGTGGTTTGCGCGGTGCCAGACCAGGCGCAAAGGCCAAAGATCGTTGCGCTCAGCAGCGCACGGCCCCGGCATGCAACCAGGACGGGTTTGAGCGAGGTGGGGATGAAGGATGGGGTGCGCATAACTGGGTCCTTTGATGCTTCGTTTCGGTGAGCCTGAGAACAAATACCGACCGTTGATGCCTAGGTTACCTGCCGTCAATGGCTTGCTTATCGTGAAACCGAACCTTCCACGGCCGTTGCGGCGGTGCGCATCTTTTCCTGGTCAGCCCGCAGTGTCTTGCCGGATTTTGCGAATTCCTGAACCTTTCTTGGCTGGCGAGCCATCGGTCGCCTCTTCACCAAGATGTTTTGTGAACGGCGGTTAGAACCGCTGATTCTGAGGGCGCGACCGGAGGGCCGAACTCGCGCCGGACAGTCGTAGCTTGACACCCAAGACTTTGCCTCTAGTGTCTCCCCATGCCTGAATCTACCGGCCAAAAACGGAGTAGGCCCAAAGCAATCCTTCTGGGTCTTGGGTTGGATTCCGACGGACACAAGCGGATCACGACCGGGCACAACTTCGCGCTGGTGGGTGGCACTCAAGAAACACATGAAGTGATGGTTGAGAAGGCAGTCAAGATCAACGAGAAGCTGGTCGCGCAAGGCAAGCGCCTCGAAGAGATCAATGCGACTGAATTCGACGACATTGCGCAATCGGTCGGACTGGAGCGGTGCCGTCCCAATTAGACCGGAATACGGCTGGAAGATCGGATGGAACGGCGGGAGTCGGGCCTCAGGGATTCAGACGGTAACGGGAACACGAACAACTCACATGCAAGCGAGCGATCATCCATACCTCTTTTTGGCGGTGTTTCTGGTTGTGGCGGTGATCTTTCCCCTGGTGCCGCTGGGTCTGGCCCGTTTGTGGGCCAGGACATTCTCTCCCCCGAAGCCGGGCCCGGTTAAGAACGCCATTTACGAATGCGGCGTGGAGTCCAAGGGCGATGCTTGGATTCAATTCAAGTCGGAATACTATCTCTATGGAATCATCTTCCTGATCTTCGATGTCGAGGCCATTTTCCTGTTCCCGTTCGCCGTCGCGTTTACGAACCTCACGATCGGAGCGTTTCTTGCGATGATGATGTTCTTGCTGCTCTTGGTCGAAGGACTGGTCTGGGCCTGGCAGAAAGGGGTGCTGACATGGAAATAACGGCTGTTTCCGTCTCGTATGAGCATTGACGAAGGTTTGCGCAGCGAGTTGAGCCGGCAGGGCATCTTCACGACCACGTTGGAAGGCCTTTACAACTGGGGGCGACGCAACTCTGTCTGGCCTCTGAATTTTGGCTTGGCCTGTTGCGCGATTGAAATGATCGCCGCGTCGATGGCTCGATTTGATCTGGCTCGTTTTGGGGCGGAGGTGTTCCGTCCTTCGCCGCGGCAGGCCGATCTCATGATCGTGGCCGGCACCGTGACGAAGAAGATGGCGCCGATGGTTGTGCGCCTTTACAACCAGATGCCGGAGCCCAAATACGTGATCGCCATGGGCGCCTGCGCGATTTCGGGCGGTCCCTTCAAGCAAGGCTATAACGTGCTCAAAGGCATCGACCGTTACATTCCCGTGGACGTGCATATTCCCGGATGCCCACCCCGCCCCGAAGCTTTGTTGCACGCGTTTATGACGCTCCAAAGGAAGATCGACGCCCAAAAGCTCTCGGGCTCCGACCGGGCGCGCCACTTCGATGCGCAGGCGCCGAGCGAGTTTCCGATTCCGCAGTATGGCCAGCACGATTTGGAACCGCCCCGGAACGAGGCAGTGTGGCGACCACCGGCGATGAGGCGAGGCGAATGAAAAGCCGTTACAAGGTCACAAGGTTACATCGTTACACCGGACGCGGTGGCTTCTTGCGGCGCGGCACCGACGCGGGGGTCTAACCAGACAAGCAAGAACCATGCAATCACCGACGCAGCAATTCAAGACCTTCGAAGATTTGGAGGCTTATCAAGTCGCGCGCGAGTTTCGAAAACAAATGTACGGTGTGAGCCGGCAATTGCCAGACATTGAGAAATTCGAACTCGCCAGCCAAATCCGTCGCGCCGCAGTTTCCTTGACGAACAACATCGCCGAAGGCCACGGACGCTACCATTACCCTGATCAAATCAAGTTCATGCTTCAAGCGCGAGGCTCCTGCGAAGAATTGCTCGACGATCTCAACATTTGCTTTGACGAAAACTATCTTCCGGCATCCGAAGTTGACCCTTTGAAACACCAAGGCTGGCGTGTGCATAACGTCTTGAACGGCTACCTTCGTTTCCTTCGGCAGCGAAGCTCTGAGAAGAACTTGGGGCTGCACGAGCCGTCACCGCCCTACGGCAGCGCCGAGAATTGTGAATCGTTGGAGCAGGCCCCGTTTTAACGATTTAACACTTTAACGTTTTAACGACCAGCATGTCCCCGCTTGATCAAGTCGTCGCGCGAATCGGAGCAGCCATCCCCGGCGCGCGCGTGCAGATTCTGCCGAACGACAGTCCGTCGGGTCAGCACTCCTTGCTGGTCGATCATGAGCATGCGGTGGCCGTGGCCAAATTCCTGCGCGATGACCCCGATCTCCAATTGGATCACCTCGCGAACGTGACCGGCGTGGACTGGCTGGATGCAACCGTCAAAGAGAAAGCCAAAGTCCGCAAGGTCATCAACGGAGCGGAGAAAGAAGTCGAAGAAACCCTCGAGCGAAAGAAACCGGGGTTCCTGGAAGCCGTTTACCACCTCTATTCCATCGCCCGCAATCACGGCCCGGTCATCCTCCGCCTGCGGACAGGCAATCGGATTGACCAGGTCCGCGTGCCATCGCTGACCCCGATTTGGCGCGGCGCGGAGTTTCAGGAACGCGAGATTTACGACCTGTACGGAATTGTGTTCGACGGGCATCCGGATTTGCGGCGAATCCTCATGTGGGACGAATTCCAGGATCATCCGATGCGGAAGGACTATGTGGAGCCGGACGATTACGAGTACGAACCCACAGCCCATGACAAGGTTCTGGAAAAGGCGAAGAAACATCACACCGCAGCCGATAGGCCCCAGCTTTGACACACGAACTGATTTGCATGAACGCCACAATCGAACTGGAAGCCACGGGGAAGAAGTCAAACTTCGAGATACTCCCTAAGGTCACTCCTGCGGGCGAAATTTCCGGCGAGTTTCTTGAAGTCTCCATGGGGCCGCACCATCCGTCCACCCACGGAGTGTTCCGCATGGATGTCACGCTCGATGGCGAACGGGTGGTGAAGTTGAAGCCGGTCTTCGGCTATTTGCACCGGAACCATGAGAAAATCGCCGAGGGAACGGCCTACTTGGCCTCGATGCCCTACACAGACCGGCTCGATTATTTCTGCTCGATGACGAACAACTGGGCTTATGCGCTCGCCGTCGAGAAGCTCGCCGGCTTGCAGGTGCCCGAGCGCGCCGAGTACATCCGCGTGATCACGGCGGAGCTGACCCGCCTGCAGAATCACGCGTGCCTGTGCGGGTTCTTGCTTCAGGACATGGGCGCTCTGGGAACTCCCCTGATGTACGCGTTCCGCGAGCGCGAAAAGATTCTCGATCTTTTCGAAGCGCTGAGCGGCTCGCGGATGATGTGCAATTACATGCGGTTTGGCGGGTGTCGCGTCGATTTGTCGCCCGGCTGGATCGAGGAAACCAAACGCGTCGTGGAGAATTTCCCGCGCTTCCTCGACGAATTCGAGCGCCTTCTCTCCGAAAATGAAATCCTCATCGCCCGGACCCAAGGCGTGGGCGTTCTGCCCGCCCCCTTGGCCATCAACGCGAGCATCACCGGCCCGATGCTTCGCGCGAGCGGCGTGAACTACGACCTTCGGAAGGCGGATAAATACGGAATTTACGAGCGCTTTCAGTTCCGGGTGCCGCTGGGCGATCACGGTGATGTTTATGATCGGTACATGGTTCGCGTGCTGGAAATGCGGGAGTCTCTGAAAATCCTGCAAGCCGCCTTGCGCGATATCCCGCCGGGACCGATCTCCGATCCAAAAGCCAAGGTGCGGAACTTCCGCCCCAAGGCTGGAGAAGCCTACGGCCGCATCGAGGCACCGAAGGGCGAGTTGGGATTTTACCTCATTAGCGACGGTTCACCCAATCCTTACCGCTATCGGGTCCGGCCGCCCAGCCTCATCAACCTCACCATCTTGGAGGACATGTGCCTTGGGCATATCATCCCGGATGTCGTCGTCATCCTGGGCAGCGTGGACATCGTGTTGGGGGAGGTGGACAGGTGAGTGCTTTTTGCGTTTCCCACGGCAAAAGACACAGGATCGAAAAGCAAGATCGTTCCTTGCCAAAAGGTCTCCGTTCCCGTTAATTGCGACCAGGAATTTGAAGTTATGCTGGGCGAAGGAATCATCAAAGGCATGACGGAAACTGCCCGAAACTTTTTCGGCAGTTACATCGACTCCGACCGGCTCGTCACCGTCCAATATCCGGAGCAAAGGCTGCCGCTGAAAGAAAACACGCGGAACTTCCCCTTTCTGGTTCATGACGGAGACGATCCGGAAAAAGGCCTGCGCTGTGTGGCCTGCAAAATCTGCGAGAAGGAATGTCCTCCGCAGTGCATCTTTATCGTTTTGGAGCGGGACGAAAAAGGCAAGCCGCAGAAACATCCGAAAGTTTTCGATCTCGATATTTCTGTGTGCATGAGCTGCCAAATCTGTGTCGAGGTCTGCCCGTTCGATGCGATCAAGATGGACACCGAATTCGAGCTCAGCCACGACGATCGCTTCCGGGGCTTGCTGCTGGACAAGAAACAGCTCGCCAAGCCCAATCATTACTACCACAAGATCCACCCTGTCGAAGCCGCAGAAGTCGATGAGCGTCTGGCGGCGGAGAAGGCCAAGGCCGAAGCCAAGGCCAAGGCGGCCGCGGCGCCCAAACCTGCCGCCGGTCCGGCCGCCGCGACCGCCGGCAAACCCGCTGCTCCACGCCAGCCTGTGCCCGCCTAACGAATTTTTAAGGGATTACCGCCGACGTCAGGGAACGCGCCGACATGCAAGAAATACTGGATCAACTTTTCGTCTTGTTGAAAGCCTGGCTCGTCGGGTTCTTTCCATTGCCGTGGCAACCGCTCGTTTCAATCTTGATTTCGGTTGCGGCCCTCATTCTGGTGTTCGCGCTGCTGTTCGCCGTGGCGACGATCCTCGAACGGAAAGGGCTCGGCCGGATTCAGAATCGCTACGGCCCCAACCGCGTGGGCCCGTGCGGATTCTTCCAGCCGATTGCCGACGGCCTGAAAATGCTGATCAAGGAAGACATTGTACCCAGCGGCGCGGATCGAGTCGTTCATTTCCTGGCCCCTATCGCGCTGGTCGCGCCGGTCCTGCTCGCTTTCTCGGTGTTGCCTTATGGCCGGAATATGGCTCCCATCGACCTCGACGCCGGGATCGTCGTCTTTTTCGCCGTTGGCGCCGGCACCGAGCTCGCCGTGTTCATGGCCGGATGGTCCAGCCGGAACAAGTACTCCTTGCTCGGAGCCATGCGCGCCATCGCCCAGATGATCAGCTACGAAGTTCCACTGATTCTCTCCTCCGTGACCGTGATCATGATCGTCGGCTCGCTGCGCCCGATTCAAATCGTCGAGGCTCAAGCCGGGTATCAGGGCTGGCTTCCGGCGTGGCACGTGTTTACTCCGTGGGGATTGGCGGGCTTCCTCCTCTTCGCCATCGCCGCCACGGCGGAGTCCAACCGGAGTCCGTTCGATATGCCCGAGGGAGAATCGGAAATCGTCGCGGGCTATTTCGTGGAATACTCGGGCTTCAAATTTGCCCTGTTCTTCATGGGCGAGTATTTCGGCATGTTTGCCATCAGCGGGCTGGCCATCACTCTCTTTCTGGGCGGCTGGCACGCGCCGCTGCCGTTTCTGGAGAAGTCCATCCCTTCGTACGTCTGGTTTTTTGTCAAGCTCTTCGGGTTCATCGCCATGTTCATTTGGCTCCGCGGCACGCTCCCTCGGCTGCGCGTGGATCAGCTTATGAATTTCGCCTGGAAATTCGTGCTGCCGATGACCCTCCTCAATATCCTGGCGGCCGGACTCTGGCGGTTTCTGCCGGCCGGAGCGACGCGCTGGCTGGTCTGCTTGGTGATTCTCCTGGGCGCCTTTCTCGCTCTTGGCCGCTCCATGGTGGCGCGAAGAAAGTGGTCGCCGCGGAAGTATCGATTTGCCGAATAGGACCTATGCGCCCCAACTCCATCTCAAAACTCAAATTCCGAATCTCAAATTAGCGGAATGGACCCGGTATTCGCTTTCTTAGCTCTGTTGACGACGGCGGGCGCCGTCGCCGCCGTCAGCCTGCGCAATCTCGTGCATTGTGCGCTGTGCCTTGTGGTGGCTTTCGCGGGGCTCGCCGCGCTCTACCTTCAACTGAACGCCCAGTTCATCGGCTTCGCGCAAATCCTGGTTTACGTCGGCGCGGTGGCGATCCTGATCGTCTTCGCGATCTTGCTCACGCGCGGCAGCGAGCCTGGGAATCAGCCGATCCTTTCCTCATCCTGGCAGGCGGGCCTTGGGGTAGCGGTGTTGGTGTTGGGGGCTTTGGGTGTCGCTGTGGCTTCGAGTTTTGTCAGGTATTATCCAGTTTCGCCGGCGCCACAGCCGACGGTTCGCGAACTGGGCGAGCAGCTCATGACCAACTACGTGTTGCCGCTCGAAGTCATCGGTCTGCTCCTCACCGCCGCGATGATCGGAGCGGTGATCATCGCCATGCACGAGAAACAGGGACCCAGATGAACACGATCCGACTCACACGGCGGTACTGCCTGGTCAGTGAGAGAGCCGGAAAGCGGGCGAGTGGGAAGGCGCACGGACCAAAGCTCTCACTCACCGGTCCACCCACTAACCCGCTCACGATTGTTCCATCATGACCCCATTGCACCAGTACCTCTTTCTCTCCGCTCTGCTCTTCGGCGTCGGGCTGGCCGGAGCGCTCACGCGGCGCAACGCGATCATCGTCCTGATCGGGATCGAGCTGATGCTGAACGCGGCCAACCTCAATTTCATCGCGTTCTGGCGATTCAGCCGCCACCCGGAACTGGCGACCGGCCTCATGTTCGTGCTGTTCTCGATCGGCATCGCCGCCGCCGAGGCCGCGGTAGGATTGGCCTTGATCATCGCCATTTACCGCCATTACAGGACCGCCAATCTGGATCAATTCGACTCGATGAAGGGATGAAGGGGATTGCATGGCCTGGATAACACAAAACCTCTGGCTTATCCCCGCGTTGCCCCTCCTCGCGGCGGGGCTCAGCTCCTTGGCCAAACAGCGCCAGCGCGCATTCGCCGCGTCCTTGGCCATCGGCTCCATGGTGGCCGCCTTTCTCCTATCGTGCGCGGCATTTGTCACAACGCTTGGGCATGCCGGAACGTTCCGTGAGCCGCCGGTCAATTTCCTGTGGTTCCAACTAGGGGAGACAACGCTGCAACTCGGCTGGGTGCTGGATCCGCTGGCCGCCGTCATGCTGGTCATGGTGAGCTTCGTCGGACTGCTCATCTTTATCTACAGCGTCGGATACATGGCGCACGACGAGAACTTCACGCGGTTCTTCTGTTTCCTGGCGCTCTTCGCGGCGGCCATGCTTGGCGTGGTCATCTCGAACAGTCTGCTGCTCCTCTTCGTCTGCTGGGAATTGGTGGGCTTCACTTCCTACATGCTCATCGGCTTTTGGTATCACAAACCGAGCGCCGCCGCCGCGGCCAAGAAAGCGTTTATCACCACGCGCATCGGCGATATCGGCTTTTTCCTCGGCATGCTCTGGCTCTACTCGGAGACGGGCACGCTGTTGTTCTACGACGGCGGCCAAGGTTGCCTGGAGCAGTCCGCACTGACCAAACTTGCGGCCCAAACCACGATGCTGGGGATGGCCGCCTCGACGGGAATTTCGTTGCTGATCTTCTGCGGAGCCATGGGCAAATCCGGCCAAGTACCGCTCCACGTTTGGCTGCCCGACGCGATGGAAGGCCCCACTCCCGTCAGCGCCTTGATCCATGCCGCGACGATGGTGGCGGCGGGGGTTTTCCTGGTGGCGCGTGTTTATCCTTTGATGGAAACAGTCCCGGCGAACGCGACCGTCGCGGCGCAGACCGCGGAAACCCTCACCCCGGCCCTCTCCCTTTCCGAAAGGGAGAGGGAGAAACAGATTTCCGCCTCGGATGAGTCGATACGCGTCGAACCATCGGCAGTTCGCAAAATTGCCGACGCGCCGCAAAACGTTCTCTCTCTCCCAGCGGGAGAGGGCCGGGGCGAGGGAGAAGGGCAGGAGCACGCCGCAGCCCACGCCGTTTCGACAGCGCTGAAATTGGTCACCTGGATCGGCGCCATCACCGCCGCGTTCGCGGCGCTCATCGCCGTCGCGCAAACCGACATCAAGCGCATCCTGGCTTACTCCACAGTGTCACAACTCGGTTACATGATGATGGGGCTTGGCGTTGGCGGCGTGGCGGTTGGCATGTTCCATCTGATCACACACGCGTTCTTCAAAGCGCTGCTGTTCCTCGGGGCCGGCTCGGTGATCCACGGGTGTCATGACGAGCAAGACATTCGGAGGATGGGCGGATTGAAGCCGTTCCTGCCGGTCACTTTCGGGACCTACGCCGTCGGCATGATGGCGCTGGCCGGCGTGCCTGTGTTTTTTGCCGGTTTCTGGAGCAAGGACGACATTCTGCACAATGCGGCCCACTGGCCGGTATCGTCCGGCCCGTTCTGGCTCGGAGTATTCGGCGCTCTGCTCACTGCGTTCTATATGACCCGGCAGGTTTGTTACGTGTTCTTTGGCCAGCGTAGGGCAGGCATCTTGCCTGCCCGGCACGCTCATGACGAACGATCGAGCAAGGTTCATTCGTCAGTTCCTTCAAGTTCACACCCGCCAGGGGGACAGGCTGGAGGCCTGTCCTACGATCCGCATGAAAGCCCACCGGTGATGACCACGCCGCTGGTGGTCCTTGCCGTTTTCGCGGTGGTGCTCGGCTTTTTCGGCACGCCCGCTTGGCCTTGGTTCCAGGACTACATATCTGGACATCCGGCGACGGGTGATTTGAGCAAACTTTTTGAATGGGAAACCTCGTCGATCATGTTGCTCTCCACGATCGTGGTCGCTCTCGGCCTGAGCGCCGGCTGGTGGCTCTATGGGCGGCTGCCTTCAGCAACACCGGAAGATTTGGATCCTCTCGAACGAATGCGCCCTTCCGTCTTCCAGGTTCTGCGCGGCAAGTTCTACGTCGATGAACTCTACGAAGCGACGGTCATCCGATTCAACGCTTGGACGGCTTGGCTCTCCGACGGACTGGACCGTGTTCTGTGGGATGGCGTGGTGAGAGGTGTCTCCTATTTGGTGCTCGGCTTCTCCTGGATCAGCCGCTTCATCGATGAATACCTCGTGAACCTCGGGTTTGACAAAGGGTGCGACGGCATTCGCGGGGGCGGGAAATTGGCGGCGGCCTGGCAAACCGGCCAGGTGCAGCCCTACTTGCGCGTGATCGGCTTGGCGCTGGCGGCCCTCGTGCTGCTGCTTTCTTGGGGGAGAGTCCAATGAGCGCACGCATCCGCTCTCGCACCGTGAGGTCAAGGGAAATGACGAATGACGAATTCCCGAATGACGAAGGAATGTCTAATGCCGAAGCGCTAATTGGAACAAACTTGGGCAACTTGCGCGCGACGTTCCGATCCCGGATGTGCCAACCCGCCGGTTCGTCATTCGGGCTTAGTCATTCTTTCGTCCTTCGTCCTTCGACATTCGTCATTGACCTGAGAGGCTGGCTTCTTGCCGGGGGAGAGCTGCCTCCCGCGCAGTGCCGCTTAGAAATCGAGATTCCACTAGCCCGGAGGCGCCATGCGTGATTTCCCCTTGCTGACGGTCTTGACGCTGGTGCCGCTTTTGGCCGGCATCGTGCTCGTTGGACTTCCGTCCGACGGCAAAGCGCTGGCGCGACGCTTGGCATTGATTGCCGCGCTGGTTTCGCTGGCGCTCGGCGGCCTGTTATGGGCCAGTTTTGATCCAGGCCGCGCGGCTGTTCAACTCACGGAGCGCCACGTGTGGATTCCGACGCTCGGCGTGGAATACTTCGTGGGTGTCGATGGCCTGGGACTGCTGCTCGTGCTACTGACGGTCATCGTGGTGCCCATGGCCATCCTCGCCTCCTGGAAAATCGAGGAACGCGTCCCGCTTTACTTTGCGTTGGTCTTGTTTCTGGAGGCGGGCTTGATCGGCACGTTTACCGCGCTCAATTTCTTCCACTGGTTCATCTTTTGGGAACTCAGTTTGATCCCCGCGTTCCTGCTCATCAAACTTTGGGGCGGACCGGATCGGAGTTTTGCCGCGACCCAGTTCTTCATCTACACGATGGTGGGGAGCGTCACGATGTTGCTCGGCTTTCTGGCACTCTACTACGC
>JACQWK010000357.1 GCA_016209525.1 Verrucomicrobiota bacterium | reverse complement strand
GTTTTCATTCCTTAATTCAACAGCAGTGCACCCCGCCCCTCTCCCCAAGGAGAGGGAAATGCCATTTCCGTGTCCGGTCGATCAGGTGCCGCCAGTGTTTCCGGGGACTGAGGATCATTCTCCCTCTCCCGTGGGGAGAGGGCCGGGGTGAGGGGAAGCAGGCCACTTACTTTCAGGAGCATCAAAATCATGCCGTCGGGCTTGGGATCCTTCGGATTTGATGTTCTTCGTTCTCTTCTGATTTCCGTCAGCGGCCTACCACTCACCGAGCGGCGTGAGCGAAGGAAGAGTCGATGGCACGGCGTCTCCTTCGCGCAGCGGTACTAACAAGACCGCCAGCCGCGTGATCCCCGAAGCGTTCAGGTTCACCGCGAGCTTGCGAATCGTTTCGTTCTTCGCCTGGACACTCGATTGCGGCGAGGTTGGCAGAGGCTCGGCTTTCACGAAACCAAAAGTTGCTCCCGGCGGCGAAAGAATCCGCGCCGCAAGCCGGGCGTTGCCTTGACTCAGGGTGGCGGCAGTTTTGTCTTCGGAAAGCTCAGCGCTCGCCGGCGTGTGCATGAACCACCAAACCGACTGGGGACTGGAAGTTTCGATCTCATCTTGCACCAGGACATGCTTCCGGTTGAGCAGGGCCACGCCGCGCCGGACTTTTTTCGCGTGCTTGGCGTAGCCTGGAGTCAAATCCGCGATGGCGAAGGCACGCTCCGGCTTCGACTGGAATTGCACGATCTTCGCGGCGGCGGCCGGGTCTTGATCCGGCTCGGCGCTCGGAGCCACGACGAGCGTGTTGTGGCCTTCAGCTCTCATGCGATAATAGGTCCAACGCTGTTTCCCAAAATAACCCGGCATGTTGTAGTTGTCCGCTCCAAGGTCGAGCGCCCACCGGGTTCCTAATGCATCCAAGACGAACGTGCCGAGGTCGAGATTGCTATGGTTGGCCTTGTTGTCCCCGGCTTTGAGGGCGACGAACACCGCTTCGCGGTCGTCCCAGGCGCTGCGGAACGTGGCGACCTCCACGCCTCGGAAATATTTGTCGAGTGCCAAGTCGCGCGAGGACGAACTCGCGATGACGCTGTCGAACCAGACCAAGTCCAGCGGCGCCGGTGAGGCGATGGTCCGCTGATACCGCGCGTAAGCGGGCCGATCAAACTTCCGCGCCAGCCAATGCATTTGCGCCGCGCGGATGGCGCCGTCGCTGCCATCGGCGTAATTGAAGGTGCGTCCGAGCGGTCCGGTCAGATAAATCGGAAACAAACCTGTTTCCGAGAAGCCCGGGAATCGCGAGAGCCCGAAGTCCGAGCCCAAGGCCGATTCCAAGGCGGCGATGAAGGCAACGTTGTAGGTGGTCGCGTAGTTCCAGTATCCCGGACCTTCCTTCCATGCGCCATCGGGAGCGAATTCGGCCATGGCCAGTTGGATTGATTCGAGCCCGGACTGAAGAATCTCTCCGGCCAATTCCGGCAGCTCGTCTCCGATGGCCAACGCGCCGATGCCGATGCCGCCATTGCAAACCTGATTCCAATTGTGGCGCGATTTGGGCCAGCCGCCGCCGCTTTTCGATTTGCGATAGACCCCGAGCGCGGGTTCCAGCCCTTTTTCCACGATGGCGGTTCGGATGACGCGGCGTTGCTCCGGAGTCCAAGAATCGAAGAGCCAATCGTAGGCGATGGCAAAAGCATGGGTCATCTCGGCGCTGTCGAGAAAATGGCGGGGGTTCCAATCGGGGAAGGCCGCCGCTGCTTCCAATTCTTTCAAGAGGCGCTCGGCGTATCGTTGGTCGCTGTCCAATCGAAACAGCAGGCTCAGCGTGTAACTTCGGTCCAACACCCGGCGGCTCGTGCTCAGCAACCGAAGCCCATCTGGGATTTCATAGCGCGAAGGAGGATCGGCGAGGATGCGCTGAGCGCGGGCTTGGAGTTTCCCGTGCCATTCCTGAAATTGCGGGATCAACTTCACCCGTTCTTTCAACCGCCCGAACTCCTCGGCGGAAGCCAGGAGCCGAGGATGTCCTTGGCGCAGCTTGCCAAGAATTTCCCGGCCCGGGGGGATCGGCAGATTCACCGTTCTCTCTTCGGCAGCGCCGGCGCAGCAGCTTCCGGCGATCCATGCGGCGCACGTGATCGCGACCCAAACAGACGGTTGTGATTTCATAGCATTGAGCAAATCGCGCTTTCTTCGGGTTCTTCCTTGGATTAGACCGCGCTTCATCTCCCGGCGATTTGACACAGATCAAACGCGCGTGCTTTGGCCCATCGGAGAGGTAGGGAAGGCGCGCCTGCGCCGTCACCGCCGCGCGCAGTGGCGGAACAGAGTGAGGTAACGGTGCCGAAGTCCGCCTTGCTGTTCAGAAGAGTTCCGCGCCTGCACGGCGCGGGCGCGCGGTCCCCACCGCGACTGTCGCATGAATTTTGCAGGCTAACGGGGCTCAGGAGCTCGACTTCTGAAAAACTTGACCGCCATCAAAGCCCGGTCAATTGGCAACATGCACGTTGGGGTCATGAGTCCCGAGCCGATGATCGAGCCCAGCGAAGAGAAGGTTCTTTCGCTGGCGGAAGAAACCCAATTCGCGCCTCACGGGATTGTGAGCCGGACGCTGCTCAACTTGCCCAATGCGCGCGTCATTCTTTTCGGCTTTGCCGCAGGACAGGAGCTCACCGAGCACACCTCAACTCAGCATGCCCTGATACAGATTCTGAGTGGAGAATGCGAATTCAGTCTGGCGGGTGAGTGCCACACACTTCAAGCGGGCGACCTGCTCCACGTTCCGCCTGACTCGCCCCATGCCGTCAAAGCCACGCGACAGTTCTCGATGCTTCTCACCTTGGTCAAACCGGCCGAGGATCTGCCGTTGAATTTCCTGAAGCTCGCGCTAAGCTCGGAGAAGCACCGTGGCCGCCACTCGCTCCGGCCAGCCGATTGATGGCAGCCATTCTCATTTTGGCCGTACGGAGTTCCGGCTTTAGTCGGGGTGCGAAGACCGGCTAAAGCCGGGACTACAAACGAGTCACTGATGGGCCGGTTGACAAGATGAGAATTGCTGGATTGATGGCCGACCGGCTCGACAACCTCGGCGTTCCGCCACAGCGTTACTCGATTCGATGAGGGGCTCAGTTGTGATGAATCGGTACGAAGGCATTGTTAAATATACCCCTCACCAGTCTTACGGACACCCTCGCCCCATCGGATGGGGAGAGGGATGGGGTGAGGGGCATTCGTCTTAATTTGAAAGCTTCGTGGAAGAAAGACCTTGAGACAATTTTGTATCATCGCAATTACCGCGATCCTGATAGGGGCGTGCGTCAGCCCGGTCGCGGCTGATGAGACGGCCGACCTATACACCAAGGAGTGCGCAGGGTGTCATGGCAAGGACGGCAAGGGTCGCACGCCCGTTGGCCGAAAAGTTGGCGCCAAGGATCTCACTCTGAGCAAGAGCAGTGACGCTGAAATGCTGAAGCAGATCAATGAAGGCAAACTGGCGAAGGATGGCAGTCAAGCCATGCCGGCCTTCAAAGCCAAGCTTGATGCCGACGAGATCAAAGCGCTCATGGATTTCGTAAAGAAGTTCCGCAAGTAGAGGCTTTGTCCCGGATCATGACGCGGCTGTCTCATTCCAAGGCAGCCGGTCAGGCTCATGCCCAATGCCGCGATGCTCTTCCTCAACGCTGTGGCCCGCACTTTCGCCTCGCTGTCACTGGACACGGCCTGGCGGCAAGATACAGTCTAGCATACGCCATTCCTACCCCTTGACCTGGCGATTGGCTAAGCCGTTCCGAGTTTGCTGCGCTCTGAACTTCCGGTAAGCCGCGCGGAATTGGGGATATTTCCGTCCGAGAATCGCCACGGCGAAAAGGGCCGCGTTCGTCGCGCCGGCTTTGCCAATAGCGAGGGTTCCAACCGGCACACCGGCTGGCATTTGGACGATGGACAACAAGGAATCGATGCCATGGAGAGCTTTTGATTCCATCGGAACGCCCAGCACCGGCAGGTCGGTCTTGGCCGCCGTCACGCCGGGCAGGTGTGCGGCTCCGCCCGCGCCGGCGATGATGACTTCCAAGCCGCGTCCCGCAGCAGCGGACGCATATTCGGACAAAAGGTCCGGCGTGCGGTGTGCGGAGATGACCTGGACTTCGTAGGGGACTTTCAGCTCTTTGAGTTTCGCGGCGGCATGTTGCATGGTCTCCCAATCGGATTGGCTGCCCATGATAATGCCGACGAGAGGCTTAGGTTTGGATGGCATGGAGTGATGTTAGAAGTTCAAAAAAGCGCTTCCACAAGAATCAGTCTCAGTTTGATCGCTCACCGGAATAAGCGCTTCTCGCGTGAGGTTTCGATTTACAATGGCCAGAGCGAGCCCAGCGTAAAGAGTCTCGTCCGAGAAGGCAATGCACGAACAACCACCTGGGAAAATTCGTTGCATAAACCGTGGGTTCGTAGCCGCCGAGGTGACGAGGCGGAGACCGTGGTTAAAACCGAAATCCGCTTCCTTGCGTCGGCAGCGACGAAGCGACGGTTCATGGTGAGATTTGCAGCGGTCCTCGGCTCAGATCGCGTACTTTTGCACGATCCATTCGGGGATGACCTCCGCCCGACCTGTCTTGAGGCCGATCAACGTGAAATCAAAATAGCCGTCGGAACAGAGTTTGCCGTTCTCCTTCTTCAGAATCTCGAAATTCACCCGCACGCCATCCTTGAAGATTTCTTCAACCCACGTCCGCACGATAAACCGCTCGCCTATTTTGAGCGGGCGTTTGTATTCGACGTGCGCGGTCCGGGCAAACCAGCCGTAGCCGGCGTTGTGGAATTCTTCCATGGACATTTGGTAGCACCGGGCCATCTGGTCGTAACGCGCGGCCAAGACATAATCGAAGTAGCGGCTGCCGTGGACGTGATGATTCATATCGATGTCGTCCGGGCGAACCTGGAGTTCCGTCTCGAATTTGCTTCGGCCTGACTTCATCCTCCCGAAATTCACGGTCCGATCAGCACCGCTCGGTAAAAGCGGCCGAAAGGCCCCTTGGCCTCCGGGTCTTCGAATTCCAAAGTGAAGCCATTCGCGATGTTGGTGCTGATCGGGAACCAGTTCACCAAGTCGGCGGAAGCTTCGATGCGGTACTGTTTTCCGGGCCTGGTCGTGAACGAGAGTCGAAAGAGACCGGTGGGTTTGGGCGGCGCCGGATCGAGTTTGACAAAACTGGCGTCGCCGTTAAGGCGAGCAAGCCCTGTGCGAACCACACCGTTGACTCCGGTGAACAACCCGCCGATGAGAATCTTGCCGTCCCCTTGCAGGGCAATGCTGGGCATTGAGATCACGCCGGGGAATGTCAACAACGCCTCGAAATTGGTGTCGAGACTGCCGTCCTTGTTCAAGCGGGCTAGGCCAAGCCGCCGCACGCCATTGACGTGGGTAAATCCTCCGCCGATGAGGATTTTCCCGTCCGGTTGCACCGCGATGGATTCGACGAAGTTGTTTGGTCCCGATCCAGGATCGAAGTTCAGGTCCACGGAGCCATTGGCATTCAAGCGGGCAATGTGGTTTCGGTTCGCGTTGGCCGCGCGATTAAAGTCGCCGCCGACGATGATCTTGCCGTCCGACTGAAGGGCCATCACATAAACAACCGCGCGGGGCCCGTTGATGCCACCGTCAATGTCAAAAGTCTGATCGAGGCTGCCGTCGGTATTCAGGCGGGCGATGCGGTTTTGGATGATGCCGTTGACCATCGTGAAGTAGCCGCCGACCACGGCTTTGCCATCCCGCTGCGGGACGATGGCGTTCACCCAATCATTCAGTTCAGCCGGCATGAAATTCATGTCCAATGTCCCGTTCCCCAGAAATCGGGAAAGCTGGTTTCGGTTGATTCCAGCGAACGGATCGAAGAATTCGTCGGCAACCAGGAATCTCCCGTCCGGCAGGACAACCAAGGCATTCACGTCGCCTACATTCGGGGAGAATTGTGTGTCCACGGATCCGTCGGTGTTGATCCGATTGGCGCCATCGAAACCGCCGACGATTCTTCCGTCGGGCTGCAATCCCATTTGGTGGAAGTCCAAGGCCAATGCGCCCGGGGGTATTTCCGGAACGAAATCAGAGTCGATCGAACCATTGGATTTCAGGCGGACGAGTCCGTTTCGATTCGTTCCACTGACCGTTGTGAAATGTCCTGCAACCAATAGCTTCGTGTCGTTTTGCACAAGGATCGCCATCACCGGCGGAAATGCGGTCGGATTGGGTTGAAATGGGATGGTGAGATTGGCGAAACTGAAATCCAGATTGCCTGGCCGCTTGCTGTCGATGATGTCGATCACGACGTTCGCGGGCGCGCCAAGCGTCGCGCCGGCACTTGGGTTGCGCAGGATGACGTTGAAGGTTTCATCGTCTTCCACGACCGCGTCGTCATAGATCGGTATCGTGATCGTCTTCTCCGTTTCCAGACGGTCGAAACGCAACGTTCCGCTTTGGGCTTCGTAATCCACGTCCGCGGTCGCCCGGCCGCCGGAAGTGGCATATTGAACTCTAAACGCCTCACTGCTGTCCCCTCGGCGAATGACGGTAACGGTCAGCGGGCCGGTGCTTTCACCGACAGAGACGCGGGGATTCAGGAATTCAAAGCTGCTCGCGCGAATGTTCGAACTGAGCAGCCGCGTGAGCCGATTCGTGCGGCTGCCGTTGGCAGAGACGAAAGTCCCCCCGATCAGCACTTTGTCGTCGGCTTGCAGGGCCAAGGCGCTGACGGATTCCAGTTCCTCGTAGCCTAGCTCATTGCGGTACGTTGTGCCCCAATAGGGGCCGAATGTCGGATCCAGTGAACCATCCGGATTGACCCGCGCGACGCCCCGGCGATTAATGTCATCGACGATCGAGAATGCCCCGGAAAGCAGCACCTTGCCATCGCTCTGAACCGCCAACGACGTCACGAGGCCAACGGTTTCTGCTCCTTCCGCGTCCGTGCTCTTGATTCCGGGGCCGGGATCGAAAGTTGTGTCGATCGAGCCATCGGAGTTGAGCCGCGCAATTCCGCTGCGATCCACGTCATTCACCTTCGTGAAATCTCCAGCGATGACGATTTTGCCGTCCGGCTGCAAGGCCATCGCCTCGACGGTGGCGCGATCCCCCACAGCCCCGGAGCCAGGATCGAAACTGGCGTCTGCCGAGCCGTCTGAGTTCAGGCGCGCGATGTTGACCCTGCT
This sequence comes from Verrucomicrobiota bacterium, assembly GCA_016209525.1. GTDB lineage: Bacteria > Verrucomicrobiota > Verrucomicrobiia > Limisphaerales > SIBE01 > VHCZ01. The sequence goes on along the minus strand of JACQWK010000357.1, from coordinate 1,540 downwards.
CAGCCCATCGACATCGGTGAACTGTCCGCTGATAAGCACTTTGCCGTCAATTTGGACGGCGATGGCTGAAATCCATGGAACGCGGAAAGCCGGATCGGTGCTGTTCACGCCGCCGACCGGATTGAAAGTCCTATCGAGCAAACCATCGGGTTGCAAACGTGCGATCGTGGTGCGGGTCACCCCGCCCACCGATTCAAAATTCCCCCCAATCAGCACCTTCCCGTCCGGCTGCACCGCGATGGCGTACACCCCTGGGGTGACGCTGCCTTCGACGCCTGAGCTTGGGTCGAAGCTCATATCGACAGTGCCATCGGCGTTGAGCCTGGCGATGCGATTTCGCGACAAGTTTCCCACTTTCGTGAACTGCCCGCCGAGCAGGATTTTTCCGTCGCTCTGGAGCGCGATCACACGCACCGTGTCATTGGGGACCACATCGGTCGTTTCAAAAGTCGCGTCCCGGCTTCCATCGGGCATAACACGAATGACCCTGCCCGGAGCGGTCAGGCCGCTGCTTCCGAAATTGCCGCAGACCAGGATTTTTCCGCCTTCTTCCACTTTGATGGCGGTGACGATGTCTTTGGGCCGGATCGGGGATGTGAAGGTGGGATCCAACAGGCTGCCACGATGCTCATTATCATAGATCAGCAATCGGGCGGTCGCCGGGCTGCCGAGGACAGCCCCATCGGAAGGGTTGGAGAGCGTGAGTTCGACGCTCTCGCTGCCTTCGGCGAACGGATCGTCGAGGATCGGCACCGAGAAAGTCGCGTTGGTTTCTCCTGGGGCGAAGGACAATGTGCCGGAGGTTGGCTTGTAATCAGCATCGGGGGTGGCCGTGCCCTTGCCCGTGGTGTATTCGACCGTGGCTGCAGTGTTCGTGTTCCCGGTTCTAACGACGTGGATGGTGGCAGGGCCTCCGTTTTCCTCTGGAATGTAAGAAGCGGAGGAGAATTGCAGCACCGCACTGAGCTGCTGTCCAATGGCCTCGGTGGCGGAAGCGGAGAGCAGAGCCGCGACAAGAAAGGCGAAGGTCGGCTGCATGAACGTTGAACATCCGACATTGAACTTCCGACTTCGAACAAGGTGCCGGCTCGTTCGATGTTCGCGGTTCGATGTTGGATGTTCGATGTTCACCAACTCGGTCTAAGAAATGCGCAGGCCGGAATCCTTCTTTCCCATCCTGTTCGTGAGGACTTGGTTAGGTTCGCGGCGACTCGGGCAAGTCTCATATGCACGTTCGACGCGGCAGGGACGCTTCTCTGTGAAAAATTCTTCGCACACCGCGAAATACAGCAATTTAAAGGCCGGGGAGGCGGTAAGTTCGGGGTCACGGTGCCGATTCTAATGAGCGATCAAGATGGGACTAATCTTATGAAGGTTCTGTTTGAAATACCCTTCACCCGTCCACGGACACCCTCTCTCCATCAGATGGAGCGAGGGACCACTGTTGTTGAATTAAGGACAACCGGCCGTTTCTTGCTCTTAATCGTAATCTTACTCTCACTCCGCAACTCCCTGGAGAGATTAAGATTAGGAGTAAGAG
>JACQWK010000356.1 GCA_016209525.1 Verrucomicrobiota bacterium | reverse complement strand
GGCCAGCAAACAGACGAGCGCCACCTCCGGCCCCGCCCTTAAACCGTCTGGTGATTCCAACGTTTTCAAGAGCGCCGCGCAGGTTTTCCGATAAGCTTCCAAATCTGCTGCCGCCAACTGAGTGATGGCCCAAGACTTGAGAACTCGGCGATCACCGACTCCGAGTTTGACGGCTTGAGAAAAATCGGCGGCCGCCGCATTCCAGTTCGACAACGCCGCGTGCGCGTAGCCTCGCCGCGACCAGTAAAGCTTGTTCGTTGGTTGCGCGTTAATCAGATGGTCGAGGTGAAATAAGGCACCGGACCATTGCTTCGCTTTAGCGGCCGCTTCCGATTCGTCCCAATTCCACCGAACGAGATCGTCGGTAGTGGTTGTGAACGCGGCTGGGTATTTGAGTCGGAGACGCTGCCAGGCATTGCTCAGAGCCGCCGGCTCCAACGGCGACAAGCTTCCATTGGCGTCGATCTCCTGACCCGACAACACGCGCGCCAGCAGGACCAGGTCCTCTGCCGGGCGTCGTTCCTCGTTCAATTCCCAAACTCTGGCGTGGCCATCATAGCAGGCCATCAACACCCGGCGCGCATCGGAACTCAGCTCGGCGCACCCAACGGAGTAGCGCGGCGGCGGACGTGGCGTAATCGGCTCGCCCTTTTGTGCGTCCCAGACTCGAGGCCATCCGTTTTCGTCCCTTGCCACGATCCGTCCTGCGCCAGCGGTTAACACGAGCCGACCATCCCGACTGAACGAGTTGAACCACTCAATCCCCACATTTCGCAGGATCGGTGTCAGCGGTTTGCCCGTCGCTGCATCCCAGATTCTCGTCCTTTCCGCAGCTTCGGTGAGCAAGCGGCGGCTATCGGGACTGAATACGACCCTCCCCAGGGACCCTGCCTGAGTCTGAGTCGGAAAAGAGACAACTAATCGGCTCGTTTGCGCGTCCAGCATATGCACGGAGTTGTCCATGGTGGCGGCCACGACGCGTTTGCCGTCGGGGCTGAAGCCGACGTAGTTCAGCCAAACCCGATCTTGCGGTTTTCCCGAACGCTTTTCGGTGGTCTCCTCCGTAAACTTAAGTGGTGCCGCAACTTTCTCGCCGGTATCCACGCGCCACACATAGACATGCCCGCTCCGCGCCCCCTCGGTCTTCTCGCGGTCGGTGGTCACGATAAGACTGCCGTCGGGACTGAAGTCAGCGCCTCTGCCTCCATTTTCGGAACCAACCCGGCCACCATGTTTCAACGGAGGGTTCACCAGCCTGGCCGTGGCCATGTCCCACAACTCAACCTGGTTCGTTCGACGCAGGACAACCAGACGCCTGCAGTCCGGATCGAAGTAAGCCTCCGTGACGCCGGTTGATTTGGCCCCTTCAATCTGAAGCGTGGGCGTCAGTTGCTTGCCTGTGGCAGCGTCCCAAACCCGAGCTTCGAAGAGATACGGCCTCTCCTGCCCTCCGAGAGTATAGTTGTAGTAAGTTTGACTCCCAACGCGGCTGCCATCCCGACTGAACACAACCGAACTCACCCACTCGTCGCTGTCTGAGGGCAAAACCGAATGCCAGATCGGTGGGAACAGCATCTTACCCGTTTGCACGTCCCGGACGCGGACCGCGGCATCATCGCTAATTGTAGCCGCACGGCGCCCATCGGGACTCAGGGCCGCCTTGTGTTGCCAACGGGGGTAAAGGAGGCTCTCGGGAGCTTCGGTCAATTCCAGCGCCGACCCGTGGACCGCGGCCAGATTCCAAATACGCATGGTTCCGTCGTCGCCCCCAGCGGCGATTTGGCGTCCGTCCGGGCTGAACGCGGCGCGCCATATCCTATGGCCGTGGGTAAGCGGGACCCCAACCGATCTACCCGTAGAAATTTCCCAGAGGCGCACGGAGCCATCGCTGCCACTGGTGAGGAGGTAACGGTTGTCCGGGCTGAATTGCGCATGAACCAACTGGTTCGGTTGTTGCAACGGCGGCGTCACGGGCTCGCCGGTTGACGCGTCCCAAACGCGCGCGGCCGGGCCCACACCCACCGAGACGATCCAGCGGCTGTCCGGGCTGAAAAGCACGCGGAAGGATGCTTTCAAAACCGGTGTGATCGGTTCACCCGTGAGCGCATTCCAGATTCGGGTGCCTGCGACCCCTGAAGTCAGCGCGACGGCACGTCCGTCTGGACTGAAGGAGGCGCTGTTATAGCTTTGTTGTTTCATCGGCGGGCTGATGGATTTCCCCGTGGCAACATCCCAAACCTGCGCCAACTCGAAGTTGCTGTCTTCAGGGTCTGGATTCACCGTCACGATCCGTTGTCCGTCCGGGCTGAATGCCGCTCCGTTCGTCAACGCAAACATGCGTTCTCCGGTCGCGGCATCCCACGCTACGGCTTCGGCGGTCCCATCCACAGGAGCCCGGAGCGCGGCTGCCGGTGCCAAGAAATAAAACGAGCACACTGTGAGAACTCGCTGGCCGTCCGGGCTGAAGGCTGCATACCAGACGCTCCGATGCTTGTGTTTCAGCGGCGGACCTATGGGTTCTCCGGTGACCGCGTTCCAGATTTGAGCGGTCGAGTCTCTGCCCCCCGTCACTACTTGTGAGCCGTCCGGACTGAAACTGGCGTACTCGACCGCGGCCGCGTGGCGGAGTGAAGGGGTCACCGGCTCGCCGTTGCGGGCGTCCCAGCCGCGCGCCGTGCGATCCGCGTTGGCGGTGACAAGGCGCCGGCCATCGGGGCTGAACTCCAGATGGTTGAAGAATCCGTGATGGAATGAGAGACCGACCAGTTTTGGGCCCTGCTGCAAGATCGATCCGATCCGCAAGCGATGGACATATTCGCGGTCGCGATTTCCCTGATCCAATCGCAACGCTTCCGTAAACCAAACCAACGAGGGGAACAAGTCGCGCTCCTCCATGAGCCGGACACCGTTGGCGGTGCTCAATTTCACCAAGTGCTGTTGAGTGATCTTCGCCTCGCGTCGGGAGGCCTCCGCCTCGCGCCGAGCCAGGTACAAGCCTCCCGCCGTGAGCAGCGCGACCACCACCGCCGCGATTCCAATCTTTGTCATCGCGGCCAGCCGCCGTTCCAAGGTACGCAGACGCACGACGGATTTGCCGCTCTGCAACAACACCAGGTCCGCGTGCATCTCTTGCGCGGTCTGGTAGCGCCGGTGCGCGTCTGCGTCACACGCCTTGACCAATACTTCGTTGAATTCCAGCAATTCTTCCCTTTGCCGGACCACTTCCAGATTCGTGGGCAGCTCAGGAAATTCCTGGCGATCTTTTCCGGTGCAGATTTCGTAGAGCACCTTGCCCAAACTGTAGATATCCGCCTGCGGATTGCCGGGTCCTTCCGGTGGTAAATAACCTTCAGTCCCGACGAACGACATCGTCCGCCCGACGTCCGCCACCAGGCCCAAGTCCGCCAGCTTCGGAATCCCGTTTACGAAAATGATGTTCGACGGCTTGATGTCCCGATGCACCAAGCCATGCTGGTGCAAATGCGCCAAAGCCGAGGTCAGCGAGAGGCCGATTTGGAGGCACTCCTCCAACGGCAAGCGGCCGCGGCTGAACAGTTCGCTTCGGAGTGTCTTGGCCAGGTAGGTGTCGGGGTTGAAAATTGGAGACGAGAGACGGGAGACAGGAGGCAGGATCTGCTCGGTCTCCGCCCTGCGGCCTCCAGCCTCCGATTGACTCGCATCGTCCGCCAGTTCCATGACGTAGTAAAAATACCCCGCCGGGTCATTGCGCCCGACGTGCAGAATATCGACCTGGCTTTCATGGGTGCGGGAGATTGGCTCGAAGCGTTGGATGCCCTGAAATTCGCGCTCGTAGGGCCGTTCATGATCGAAGCGGTCGCGGCAGACGATTTTGACCGCCCGATAAGTGCCCATGACATTACGAGCCAGCCAGACTTCGCCGTAGCTGCCGCCGCCAATCCGCCGCAGCAATTCGTGATCGGGAATCTGAGGCGCCAGCGTCGGTTGGCCTCGCGTTGAGCTGATCGCCGTGGAAGCGTCAGTCTTCGGTTTTGACGGCTCCATAGGGTTGTCTGGGAG
>JACQWK010000367.1 GCA_016209525.1 Verrucomicrobiota bacterium | reverse complement strand
GACAGGGTTCGGATCGTGTTGATGCACAGTTGATCGATAATCTCAGTTTTCATATCCGGGGCGTCCTTCAACGTAAGAACCAAGCGCGAACCGCGCGAACTTGCACGACGAAGTATGCCCGGCGAGCGAGGAGTGGCAAGCAGGAAGAACCCGCAGGCTTTCGGGCGGGCCAGAGCTGCATCAAGCTCTTTGATTTCACCCTCTCCTCGGATGGAGGAGAGGGTTGGGGAGAGGAAGGATGTTCGATGCAGCCCTGTTTCGGCGCGGGACGAAGGCAGATTCAACAACCGCGCTCCGAACTGAGAACGGCTCGCGGACGCAACGTCTTCTCAGTTCCCGCTTGCCACTGGACTCTTGAAATCCAACACGCGCTTGCTTTGGGGCGGCTCTGCACACAATGGCAGATTGAGGGGCGTCCGTGCGTCCCCAGGTTTCACAGGTTTCTGCTTTTCTGAGCGAAGGCGTTTGCTATTCTGCATTTGGCTCAGCAGACACAGCGAACAACCGTTGCCCTATCTTGGGGGCACGGGTCGGATAAACCAACAAGCGCGTTTTTCACGGCACAGCGCGAAGAGAATCCGGGCCTATGAACCTGCAGATGGCATTGGACCACCGGTCGCAGGTGGAAGAATTCCGGCGCAAGCACCGGACCTGGCTGGTCACGCTGCTCTTCACGGACATTGTCGGGTCCACTCAGATCAAGCAGGCGCTGGGCGATCGCCAGGGCGTCGCGTTAATTCAGCAGCACCACGCCTTGGTTCGCGAAATTCTCCGTCAATTTAAGGAAGGCGCAGAGATCAGCACGGCGGGCGATTCGTTCTTCATCGTGTTCGTTAAACCCTCCGATGCGGTCTGGTTTTCGCTCTTGGTGCAGGCGCGGTTGCGGGCGTTGGCCAAGCAGATCGCGCACGGTCTGCACGATCGGATCGGGATTCACATTGGGGAGGTGGTGATCGAGGAGCGCGAAGGGATGGCCAGGCCCAAGGATTTGTACGGCGCACAAGTGGACATTTGTGCGCGGGTCATGTCGCTGGCGGGAGCCGACCAGATTCTGCTGACGCGCTCGGCCTTTGACAATGCGCGGCAGGTGCTGAAAGGAGAGGAGTTAAAAGGGTTAAATGAGTTGCAATGGTTAAATCATGGTCCGTATGCGGTGAAGGGTTGGGAGGAACCGGTGGAGATTTGCGAGGTGGGCGAGAGCGGGGCGGCGGTATTGAAGGCGCCGGGAGATTCGGAGAAGGCGCATCGGCTGGTGTCGGGGGAACAGGAGTTGGTGTTGGGCTGGCGGCCGGCGCTGGAGCAAGCGGTGCCGGGGACGAAGTGGGTTTTGGAAAACAAGCTGGGAGAAGGAGGATTTGGGGAAGTGTGGGTCGGGCGGCATCAAACGATCAAGGAACAGCGGGTGTTCAAGTTTTGTTTTCGAGCGGACCGGGTGCGGACGTTGAAGCGGGAGGTGACGTTGTTTCGGGTGTTGAAAGAGCGGATTGGGGAGCATCCGAACATCGTGCGACTGCTGGAGGTGTATTTTGACGAGCCGCCCTATTACATCGAGATGGATTACGTAGAGGGGAGAGACCTCAAGACGTGGAGCGAGGAGCGTGGGGGCGTGGAGCGTATTCCGCTTGAAGTTCGCCTGGAAATTGTGGCACAGGTGGCCGACGCGTTGCAAGCCGCGCATGAAGCGGGAGTGATCCATCGGGACGTCAAACCCGGAAACATTCTGGTGAGTGGGAGTAGTGGAGTAATGGAGTCTTGGAGTCATGGACCCAGAATCGAATCAACACTCCAGAACTCCAACACTCCAGCACTCCGGGCTCTTCGGGCCAAGCTGACGGATTTTGGAATCGGGCAGGTGATGGGGGAGGAGTATTTGGCCGGGATCACGCGGGCGGGGTTTACGCAGACGATGCTGGGGAGCACGTCGAGTTCGGGGGCGGGGACGCAGATGTATCTCGCGCCGGAGATCGTGGCGGGAAAACCCGCTTCCACGCGGTCGGATATCTATTCACTGGGAGTGGTGCTGTATCAACTGCTCGTTGGAGATTTTTCGCGGCCGGTCACGACGGACTGGGCGGAGGAGATCAGCGATCCATTGTTGCGGGAGGATTTGAAGCATTGTTTTGCGGGGAATCCGGACGAGCGATTTGTCGGAGTGGGGCAATTGGCGACAAGCTTGCGTTCGCTGGATCGGCGGCAGAAAACGTTGGCGGAGCAACAAGCTGCTATCGCCACTAGAGAACGGGCGGCATATCGGCGGGGAGTGATTCGAACCGCGGCGTACGCAAGCGCGGTCGTCATCGTGATTGCTAGCCTGGCCTTCTACGCTGCAAATGAGGCTCACCGAGCTGGAAAAGGAGAACTGGCCGCTCGACAAAATCTTTACGCGGCGGACATGCTGTTGTCGCAACAGGCGCTCGAAGCGAACAATTGGGGTCGAGCGGTCGAGTTATTGGAGAAGCACCGGCCTGAACCCGGGCAAAAAGACCTGCGCGGCTGGGAATGGCGTCATCTCTGGGAGCGCTGTCGCAGTGATGCCTTCTTTACCCTAGGTCCTCACTCGAGATCCGTTAAAAAGGTCGCGTTTTCAACTGATGGGAAGATCCTCATTGCTGCGGATTTTGGCGGATTTATCAAGGTTTGGAACGTCGCGGACGGAAAGGAGATCGGTAGTTTTCAGGATGAGGGAATGATTTTTTCCATGGCGCTTTCTCCGGACGGAAGTCTGCTCGCTTCAGCGGGCGAGGATGGAACCGTCCGGTTCCGCGAGGTAAGGACAAGGAAGGAGCTAGCTCCGATCAAGCGCGAAGGCTGGATCACCTCGGTGGAATTTTCTCCTGACTCCAAGACGTTGGCGGTTTATGCCAACGATCAGACAGTGACTCTTTGGAACGTGGAGACCAAGCGCCAAACTGCGAGTTTCACCGTCTCTCAAGGAAGAAGTGGATATACCGGAATTACAACGTTTTCGCCGGATGGGAAGAGATTGGCCATCGGTGAAAAGAACGGACAGATTCGAGTCCTGGACTTAGCCACGAAAACCGAGAAGCTTAACTTCCTCGTGGCCATCGGTGGTGTGCAAGCATTGGCTTTTTCACCGGACGGTAAGACCTTGGCCATAGCGGCAGGTTCTCGTAGCCCTACGTCGATCAAGATTTGCGATGCGGAGACGGGTCAGGAGTTGGCCAATCTCGTCGGTCACACTTCCTGGATCGTGTCGTTGGCGTTTTCGCCTGACGGAAAAGCGCTCGCTACAGCCAGCGCAGACCAAACCGTGAAACTGTGGCAAGTAGCAACGCGGCAAGAGACAGCCACCCTTCGCGGGCATCGAGACGAAGTGTGGGCAGTGGCCTTTTCGCCCGATAGCAGGACCCTAGCGTCCGGCAGCAAAGATGGTGAGATAAAGTTCTGGAAGAGCACTCCCAGGCCCAAAGACGTAACCGGGGCGAAGCTTGGCACTGGGATTTTAAAAGGAGCGATCTCTTCGGATGGAACAAGTCTCGTCACGATCAATACCAATTGGGCCATCAGTCTTTGGAGCACAACCACGCTTCGCGAGGTGACGCCGGAACTTTTGGATGCTTCCAATACTGCGTCGGTCGCGGTTGGTCCAGGCGGCAAGCTCGTGGCGTTAGGCACTCGAGACGGATTCGTCAGATTGTGGGAAAAAGGTGTCACTCGCATACTCGGAGTTTTTGATGAACGCGCGGACCAGGTAACAGGTGTGAAGTTCTCTGCCGATGGGAAGTACCTTGCCGCGGGAGACAACGCCCAGCTCACGGTCTGGGATTTGGTGAAGACCCAGCGCGTTGCGTCATTCAAACTTCCGACGCGCGACGTGCGGAAAATGGCCTATTCAAGAGACACGCCAACAGTCGCGTTTTCCGCGGACAAAGGTATCCTCGCGGCGGGATTCGCGAACGGGTGGGCCAGAGTGTGGGACCTGAGGACACAACGTGAAATTGCGAGCTTCGCGGCGCACAACGACCTCGTCGCCGGCGTGGCTGTTTCCGCTGACGGCAGGAAGTTGGTCACGGTTGGGTATGACGCCCGGGCACGGCTGTGGGACGTTGGCGCTAAAAAGGAAATGGCGAAGCTCCCGAGAACATTGAATGCTTTTTCTGACGTGGCGTTCTCGCAAGATGGCAGCAGGCTCGCGATGACCGCCTCTGAGTACGAGGGATCAATCAAGATTGTTGATATTGAGACTGGTCTCGAGGTGGCAACAGTCAAATCACTGGGTGGCGTAAGCAGTGCCAAATTCTTGCCGGATGGAGATGGGTTAGCAGCGTTCGGGGGCAACTCGCTCTTCGTCTGGCGCGCGCCCAGTTTTGCCGAGATCGACGCCGTTGAAAAAGCGAGGACAAACAGCGCAGCGCCCCTTCAGAAATGAAACCGATCACACAAACCAGTTTTGTTGTCCTCGAAACAATCCTGCCGTCCAGGCGAAGGAGATGCTACCGTGCTTTTACTCTGATCGAGTTGCTCGTCGTCATTGCCATTATCGCGATCCTGGCGTCGCTCTTGTTGCCCTCTCTTTCCCGGGCGAAAGACAAAGCGCAAAATACGATCGACTTCAACAACACCAGGCAAATCATGCTGGCGACGCACATGTACAGCGGCGACAACGAAGATCACATGCCGCATCCCACCTGGGGCAGCAACGGCACTGGCGCAGATGGATGGGCCTACGCCACACGCTTAATGTCCCGGTTTGCTGGGACGGCCACGCCCGCCACGCTGGACCGCCAGCTCTCCAATCAAATCGAAGCCTTCAAGAGCGGACAATTGGCGAAGTACTTGGGCCATGATCCGAAAGCGTTGATGTGCCCCAAGGACGCCGTCGAATCGCGAGGCTCCAAGAGAGACTTGTATTTACAGCGTCCCATCAAGTTCATCAGCTACGACTGGAGCGGACACGTCGGCGGGTACATTGCCGCTTTTGTCGGCCGACAGCCCTCGCTTCAACCCGACGGCCGGACTTTTAAGATCAGTGCGTTTCTACCGAGCAACATTTTGCAATGGGAGAAGGACGAATTGATTCCCTTTTACTTCAATGATGCGGGCAATCACCCCGGCGAAGGTATCTCGCAGCGGCACGGGGGCGGGAACAACAGTCGGGGCCAGCTCGATGTCAAAGGCGGTGCGTCCGTGGGCTGCATGGATGGGCATGCGAAGAATCTGAAGTACCGAAAGTATTATGAGATGGCCGGGCCGCCCGGTGGAGGTTTGCCACCCGGCAGCACGATCAGAAGGATCGTCCCGGCTCCAAACGACCTGTATTACGATCCGCGCGATAAATGGGGCGGGGCGCAGCACATTCCTGCAGTAGATGGACCATAATAGAAGCAGACGTTGTGAAAGACATGAGCGAAGGCGCTCCCATTGTGAGCGGAGGCGCAAGTCGCTCTCCCGGCTCATCTGAAGGCGCAGCGCTCATTTTGCGGAATCCCCTCGACTGGTTCCGCATCTTCGGTCCGGGCGCCGTCATCGCTTCACTGACGATCGGGGCGGGCGAGCTCATCTTTTCGTCGCGTGGCGGAGCGCTGTTCGGGTATCGGCTGCTCTGGTTCTTCGCTTTGATCTTGGTCTTCAAATGGGCACTGGTGTTTGCCAG
>JACQWK010000366.1 GCA_016209525.1 Verrucomicrobiota bacterium | reverse complement strand
GGCCTGCGCGTTTGCGCCGGACGGAAAGACCCTCCTGTCCGGCTCCAGGGACCAGACGCTCAAGCTGTGGGAGGCGGCCAGCGGCAAGGAACTGCGCACCTTGGCGGGGCACAAGGAGGCCGTCTGGGCCTGCGCGTTTGCGCCGGACGGAAAGACCCTCCTGTCCGGCTCCAGGGACCAGACGCTCAAGCTGTGGGAGGCGGCCAGCGGCAAGGAACTTCACACCTTCGACCTCGGTTGGATACCGCGAGGAATTGCCTTTTCACCGCAGCAACGGGGCCTCGTCGCGGTGGCCAATGCCAACGGCACCGTCACCTTATTCGACCTCAGTCGCGAGCCGCGACTGGCGCATTACTTTGCCGGCTAGCCTGCAGATTTTACACGAGAAGGAAGGTAGGGGCGCCGCGCCGCGGCGTCCCCGCGCCGTGCAGGCGCGGAACCCTTCGGAATGGTAGGAGCGACTCCTTAGCCGACACCTCACTCTGTTCCGCCGCTGCACGCGGCGGGGACGGCGCAGGCGCGCCGTCCCTACTTTTGAAAATGTCCTGCGTGTAAAAAACGTATGAACTTCTTTGCCAGTAAGGATTCCAGGGCTCGACGGAGTCTCGCCCCACCGGAAATTCGCGCGGCTTGCGCCGATTCCGGGCGATACTGATAGATTGAAAATCTGCGCTGCGAAGAAGTCTCTCCTGCGTCCCAAGGCGCTCAGTGCATCCACCGGTTGTCGGTGGCGCGGGCGTCTCGCCTGCGAGTTCGCCGAGCGTCCCGCTCGGACGCGGCCCGGCGGCGAGACGCCGCTCGAACTCGCAGCCGAGGACGGCTGCGCTACGATCACCGACAACTTCGGGATGCACCGCAAGGTGCTTGGCCGCGCATTTTGGGGTTTCTCCTCCGCCCGACTTCTGCCATGGTGGGGGACAGAAAGGTTTCCGCTATGAACCGACGTATCTTCGTCAAACGAAGTCTCCTCTTGAGCAGTACTGTGTGCCTCGCTCCATTGCGCCAGGGTGTGACGGCCCAACCGGACCGGCCTCTCGTGATCGATGCGCATTGCCACGCGGGCTCCGGATTGAATTACGGCAAGCTAGACGCCGATCCCTGGACGACCTTCAACGACCCGCAATGGACGCTGCGCCGGATGGAGGAAGCGGGCATCGACCGCACGATCATCTTCCCCATCAGCAACGCGACTTACGAGAAAGCTAACGAGGAGATCGCGTCGTTCGCGCGGCGGTGGCCCGATAAGTTCATCGGCTTTGCCAAGCACGACGCCAAGACCGAAGCCGGCAAAATCCGAGACTTGCTGCGGCGGGAGGTCCGCGAGCTGGGTCTGAAAGGATTGAAACTTCACGGCGTGCCTAGTCCGGAAATGGTGGAAACGGCGGAGGAGTTGCGGATTCCGATTCTTTTCCATCCGCCCAAGGTTTTGGAGAGTCTGGAAGCCGTCCGCTCGGCGCCTAAAGTCGCCTTCATCATGGCGCACCTTGGCAATTTTGCGTCGCGCGACTGGAAAGAGCACGTTCGAGCGATTGAAGCAGCCAAAGCCTTCCCGAATCTTTACTTGGAAACTTCTTCGGTCGTTTTCGTCGATTATCTCGAACGAGCCGCGAAAGAATTGCCGGCGGAAAAGTTGATCTTCGGCTCGGACGGTCCGCTGGTGGATTCGCGGGTGGAACTTCACAAAATCCGGCTGCTCAAGCTTCCGCCGGAGAAGGAGCGCCTGGTTCTGAGCGGCAATATCCTTCGGCTGCTGGGGCAGTGAACAGTGAAAACGGCGAAGAGCCTGAAGTCGCGATTGTTCACCACCACTTGAAGTTCGGGTCTGGAGGGGGCGCGTAGTCCCACTGCTTATTGAGAGGACCGTGAGATAGACGACCGTTCGGCGTTCGTAGTCCCGGCTTTAGTCCTCTGGGCCGCCGCAAGGCGGGACTACGAACCTTCTCCGTGCAATCCATCCCACAGTCCCCTCAGTATGCTCTTTCGGGAAAGCAAAGGATTCCATTCGGTCTGTTGGGTCTTGGCCTTGGCGCGCGTCAAGGCCGGCAAGAGCATGCCTGCCAAGATCGCAATGATCGCGATCACCACCAGGAGTTCGATCCGTGTAAAACCCGGCTCAGCGTGGACTGGTTGTCGGTTGAGGCGCATGCCCATCGACTGCACAGGCATTGAACAACAATCTCGGCAAAAAACCATTCACTCTAATTGTCGCACGGCGGTGACGGGCGCAGCTTGACACTGCCAGCGTAATGGCCCGGGACAGCGCGCCTGCGCTGTCCGCGCCGCGTTCAACGACGCAACTGGAACGCCTATGTTGGCTGCGGGATTTGAGTTCCGCCCGCTGCACGCGGGCGGGGACGCCGGAAGCCCGGCGTCCCTGCCATCCAGTGGCAGTGTCAAGATGCGCGCAGCGGTGCCGAGGACCTCCAAGTGGGTTGAGGACCCTATGCAACCAGAGGAGAAATCCCCACCACAAATTTGCAGACGGACCTGCCCGGATCGCGGTCGAATGAATGACCACACTCCGGCAATCGAATGAAAGAGGAATTGGACGAGAAGCCGAATCGGATTCGGATTGGGTCCTTATTTTCACATTGGCTATGGAGGCGGCCAGTTTTTGTTGATGGAATCCGGGACCATTCTCACATCGGCGGACGGAATGAATTGGACCGCGCGTTCGACTGGAACGCGCGGATGGCTGCAATCGGTTGCGTTTGGCAATGGCCGATTTGTAGCGGTCGGCAATCTCAGCACGATTCTCGTCAGAAACGGGGTCGGTCAATAGTAATGACAAGTCGGTTTGATCAACTTCGCAGAGTGGCGGCAGGAGTTAACGATACTATTGACCGACCCCTTCCCGACCCCTTCCCCGCCGGAACAGATTTTGCGGACCGAGTGTGCAGATGCCGATGCCCAGAAGATGTTGGAATTGGTTGGACGCAGCGCCCAACGCGGCGCGGACATCGTGAAACAGTTGTTGACCTTCGCCCGGGGCCTGGAGGGCAAACGGGTCTTGCTGCAGCCAAGGCATCTGATCAAGGAGGTGGCCCAGATCGCGCGCGAGACCTTTCCCAAGTTCATCAGGACGGAGACGCGACTGGCCCAAGATTTGTGGGCGGTCACCGGTGATGCCACCCAATTGCAGCAAGTCCTGATAAACCTTTGCGTCAATGCGCGCGATGCGATGCTGAACGGCGGCACGCTCACATTGATGGCAGAAAACGTCCCTCTGGATGAGTCGTGGGTGAGCATGACGCCTGGCCTTAAACCAGGCCCGCATGTCCTGTGGCAGGTCACCGACACGGGCACGGGCATGCCTCGGGAGATCGCGGACAGAATATTCGATCCGTTCTTCACCACAAAAGAAGAGGCCAAAGGGACGGGGCTGGGGCTTTCCACGGTGATGGGGCTGGTCCGGAGCCACGGCGGGGTCGTGCACGTGGAGAGCGAAGTGGGGCGCGGCACGACGTTCAAAGTCTATTTGCCCGCGGAGCCAGGGGCCAGCGGCGCCGCCGGCGCGCCGCAAGAATCCACCCGGACCATGGGCCAAGGCGAGTTAATCCTCGTCGTGGACGACGAGGAGCCAATTCGCACGATGCTCGAAAAAACTCTCGTGCAAGCGGGCTACCGAGCGATCACGGCCGGACACGGCGTGGAAGCGTTGACTTCGTTTGTGCAACACGCAGGCGAGATCAAGGCCGTGCTCACGGATATGGTGATGCCCTTCATGGATGGACTGGCGCTCATTCGGGCGCTTCAGCGGTTGGACCCGCGCGTCCAGGTGATCGCGTCCGGAGGGCTAGGATCCGATTCGGCGGGCAGAGACTTAGTGGAGCAATTGAAATCGTTAGGCGTGACCACATTTCTGACCAAGCCGTACCGAGGCGAGCACCTGCTCCTGAGCCTGCACCGTCTGCTCCAGGGAAACGGAACGGGTTAAGAAACGAAAGAAGACGAAAAAAGATTGGCAGGTTTTGGTTTGATTTCTTTTGTTCTTTTTCGTTCTTTTCGGCCAATCCTCACGTCCATTTCGCGGTCGTCTTGAACAGTTATATTGAAAATTCCAACCCGTGCCTGTATCCATTGTCTCGCCCTTCCGGAGATTTTTCTAGTTTTAAGGGCCACCCCCAAACAATCGGGAATTCTTGCGTTGAAGACCGGTTGCCCATAATTTGCGGGTGTTGAGCAGCGTTGGGTCGAGCAGCGTTTCCGAGATCGCTCAAACCCTCCTGACGTGTGCCATAAGCTCAAAAAGATTCCGTGAGCGGGTTGAGTGAGAAAGATGTGTCTGGCGCCAAGACCGAGTTCGGCGAAGAGACGTTGTGGAAAATCGCCCAGGCGGTTTCGGCGGCGACTGGGGAGGAGTTCTTCCGCTCACTCGTGGAGCATCTGGGCAAAACTCTGGGAGTGGCTTACGCCCTGGTGGCAGAACTGGTGCCGGGCAAGGAACTGACCGTAAGGACAGTGGCGGTGTTTGGCCAGGGCTGCGCCAAGGAAAACTTTGAGTACAGCCTGGCGGGCACGCCGTGCGAAACCGTCCTGGAAGGAAGGCTGTGTTCCTACCCTGACCGGGTGCAGCAACGGTTTCCCAATGACCGGATGTTGGTTGACCTGGGTTTGGAAAGCTATGTCGGCATGCCCCTGATGGATTCAGCGCACCGGGCGTTTGGCGTGCTGGCCGTGCTCGATACTCGGCCGATGAGCCATTTGTCTTTTGCGGAGGCCACGCTCCAGATTTTCGCGTCCCGCGCGGCGGCCGAATTGGAACGAAGGCGCGCTGAAGCTGAGCTGCAAAAAGGAAAACAACTGCTGGAACTGTTTTTCTCCCAATCCCTGGGCGGCTTCTTTTTTATGATGCTGGATGAGCCTGTGCGTTGGGACGCGGCGGTCGATAAGGAGCAAGTGCTGGATTACGTCTTCACCCATCAACGGATCACGAAGACCAACGAGGCGATGGCCGCGCACTATGGCGTTTCTCCGGAGACGATGCTGGGACGGACGCCCCAAGACTTTTTCGCCCACGACCCGGATCAAGGCCGGCGTCTGTGGCGGCAAATGTTCGACACGGGACGGTTGCACACTGAAAGCGAAGAGCGCAAGGCAGACGGCGCGCCGGTCTGGATCGAAGGGGATTACCTTTGTCTCTACGATGCGCAAGGCCGCATCACCGGACACTTTGGCATCCAGCGCGACATCACCGAGCGAAGACGCGTTGAGAACGAACTCCGGCAAAGCGAAGCCTTGCGGCGGCTGGTATTGGAGAGCACCGACGCTGTCGTCTATATGGTCGAGACGACGCCCGACAATCCATTCAGCGGCGAGGTCAAGTATGTCAGCAGCCGCGCCAAGGGAATTCTGGGTTACCCTCCGGCAGATTTTGTGCAAAACCCGAACCTGTGGCGAAGCCTTATCCACCCTGAGGACATGCCGGCCTTGGCTGTTTCCACCGCCGCTATCTACAGTGGCAAAGAGCCGGGCCGGCGCTTCTACCGACTCCGACACGGAACCACCGGACAGTACCGCTGGATCCAGGACTGCGTGGTGCCACAACTGGACGCCACCGGAAACGTTGTGGGCATCTTCGGCTTGGCACTCGACATCACTGGACAGAAAAAGACTGAGGAGGCTTTGCGGGCTTCTGAAGAATTCGCCCGCAGCCTCATCGAGAGTTCGATGGACATGATCATCGCCGTGGATCGAGATCGGAAGATCATCCAGTTCAACCGGGCCGCTGAGAGGACCTTCGGCTACTCACGGGGCGAGGTCCTGGGCCATCCGGTGGACCTTCTTTATGCCGAACCGCAAGAGGGATGGGCGGTGAATAGCTCGGTGGTCGAAAGCGGCGGGGCCATTCGGACCGTCCTCAATCGGCGGAAGAACGGGCAAGTTTTTTCCAGTTTGCTCTCCGCCTCGGTCCTGCGGAACGCTCAGGGTGACCCGATGGGTGTCATGGGCGTGTCCCGCGATGTGACCGACCTGAAGCGGGCCGAGGAACTACTGCGGAGCAAGACCGAACAACTAAGCGCCGTAGCGGAGGCCATGACGAACTTCCTATCCAGCGGCGACTGGCGAGCCGCCAGCGCCCGCTTGCTCCGCTCGGCCCTGCGGCAAACCGGCAGCGAGTACGGTTTTGTCGGGGTCCTGGTGGAAGGGCCGGTGCTTCGCATTTTGGCGCATGAGGGGATTGTCTGGCACAGCACGATCAACCGTCCGTTTTATGAGCAGGCATTGCGGACGTATCGGGAATCCGGTTACCTCGAATTCAAAAACTTCAAGAACCTTTTTGGAACGGTGATTACCAGCGCAGAAGCGGTCATCGCGAATGAACCGGCTTCCGATCCGCGCGCCGGCGGGCTGCCGCCAGGTCATCCGCAGATGCGATCGTTCCTGGGGGTTCCCATCCTGCGGAGCTCGGAGGTCGTGGGGATGATCGGCGTCGCCAATCGACCGGGAGGATACTTGGGCGCCGAGCAAACCCAGCTTGAAGTTCTGTCTCAGGCCACGGGCGTGCTCTATGACAGTTACCGCCGTCATCAACGAGAAGAAGCGTTGGAAGCCGAACGGAATCGCATGGTGGAGGAGCTGCAAAAGGCCCGCGCGGAGCTGGAAAAACGCGTCCAGGATCGAACTGCCGAATTGAGCCAAACCAATGCGCGTTTGGAAGAACAAGTCCGCGAACGCGAGCGGGCGGAGGAGCAAATCGCCGCCGCTCTCAAAGAAAAAGAGGTCCTGCTCCGCGAGATCTACCACCGCACCAAGAACAATCTCCAGGTGCTTTCCAGCCTGATCCATCTCCAGTCCGAATACGTTCGCCACGGAACGGAGGGGGAAATGTTCCGCGAAAGCCAAAACCGCATCCAATCCATGGCGTTGATCCACGAAAAGCTTTACTAGAGCCAGGACCTTTCCCGGGTGGATTTTCGACAGTACGTCCAGGAATTAGTCGCCGGTCTGATCCAATCCTACGGCGGGGGCCAGGGGCGAATTGAGGTGCAAGTGGACGTGGACGACGTGGTCCTGGGACTCGACACGGCCGTCCCCTGCGGGTTGATCATCAACGAACTGGTTTCCAATGCCTTGAAGCACGCGTTTCCAGGCCATCGCGGCGGCCAACGGAGTGCCGTACCTCCGCGATTACCGAACGGAAAGGTTCGCTTACTTCGGCGAAGGCATTGAGAAGCTCACGGGGTACACTGCCGCGGAACTGACGGTGGAACTCTGGAACTCGATCGTCCAGGAATATCAGTTGCGAGGCGAACTGGCGGGCTTGTCGCAGGACGAGGCGGTTCAGAAAGTCCGTTCCGGCCAGGTCGCGCAGTGGCAGGCGGACTGCAAGATTCGGACGCGCGATGGACAGACCCGCTGGTTGGCGGATGCCTCGGTCGAGATCATTGAGGGCGGAGAATGCGTTGGGTCGATCGGCCTGCTCCAGGACATCACCGACCGATTGAATCTGGAGCAGCAACTGCGGCAACTGCAAAAGATGGAAACGATCGGCCAATTGGCCGGAGGCGTGGCCCATGACTTCAACAACATCCTGATAGTGATCCGCGGCTACTGTGATCTGCTCCAATACCTCAAAGAACTTCCGGCGGACGCTTCGACGCCGCTCCAGCAAATCGCCGCCGCCGCTGAGCGCGCGACCGGTCTGACGAGGCAGCTCCTGACCTTCAGCCGCAAGCAAGTCGCCCAACTGCGGTCCTTGGACTTGAATGAAATCATTGGCAATTTGCTCCGCATGCTCCGCCGCATGCTGGGGGAACACATTGCGCTGGAATTCGACCCTGCGCCCGCACTGCCCTCCGTCCAAGCCGACCCCGGCATGATGGAACAGGTCCTGATGAACCTGGCGGTGAATGCCCGCGATGCCATGCCCACCGGTGGAAAGCTGCTCATCGCCACCAAGGGACTCGTTTTGACCGAAATGGAGGCGCGACACCGCGCGGAGGCCCGCGCCGGGCGCTTCGTCTGCCTGCAGGTCACAGACACGGGATGTGGCATTCCAGCCGAGATTCTTGCTCACATTTTCGAGCCGTTTTTTACGACCAAGGATGTTGGGAAAGGAACCGGCCTGGGGCTGGCAACGGTGTACGGAATCGTCAAGCAGCATCAGGGATGGATCGAGTTGAGCACGGAAGTGGGACGCGGCACTTCCTTCAAAGTGCTGCTGCCGGCGGAGCCTGGACCAGCGACCGTGGAACCTGAACTCAGGCCGCGAGAACCAGTGCGTGGCGGCAGCGAGACGATGCTGGTCGTCGAGGACGAGGAGCCTCTGCGTGGGCTGATCCGAACCATTTTGGAGAGCTACGGGTACCGCGTGCTCGAAGCCGCCTCCGGTGTCGCGGCGCTGCAGGTGTGGCACGAACACAAAGGACAAATCGATCTCCTGTTTACCGATATGGTGATGCCTGATGCCATGACCGGTCGAGAGCTGGCGGAGCGTCTGCAGGCCGAGAAGCCCAGACTGCAGGTGATCTTCACGAGTGGTTACAGCGAAGAAATGACCAAAGGCGAATTTGTCCTCGAAGAAGGGAAAAACTTCTTGCAGAAGCCGTATCATGCGATTCGACTTGCTCAATCCGTCCGCGCTCAATTGGACGAGTCGAAAACGTCGTGACCGGCAAACGAGGGAGCCACACGACAGGGCACCTCGTCTTCCCGATCAACCCCGGCCACCTGCTTTCGTAATAAGCGGCCTTCCAAAGACGCGCTAAGGGGCTCACTTCTCTTTTCTTGGCGGCTTGGCGTCTTTGCGTGAGGGTCTTCTTGGTTCGGTTCAGGGGTCGTCTCGACGGCTTTTTGCCGCGCATTAGGCCCGTGAACCGAGGCCTCTGGTTCGGAGTCCCGGCTTCAGGCGGCGAGGCCTTCGACCAATCCGATGCGCCGGAACTCCGCAAGCCCTGCCGCCTGAAGGCGTCGGCAGGGGGCAGTCAACAGTTTCGTCAACGGCCCATCTCTTTGGACCGTGAATGTCCACACCAGGTAGCTGCGCCCCATGAAATCCCATTCCGCATTACTGCGGCGCATTCGTTCCAGTTCGTGGACTTTGAACGCGGGGTCTGACCAGAGCTGGATATGGCGAGCCGCCAATTGTTCCGCTTTGGGAGGTATGCCTTGGATCGCAAAGTATTGATCTGGCGACTTCGTGAAACAGCGATGCGCCAGTGGTAACCACACCGCGGTGGCGAGCGCCAGTGAAGCGCACCCCAGTCCTTTGCGTTTGAGTTTTTCTGTTAGGCGATTGCTTTCTTGCGTGATGGAAGCGTAGTGGAACGGACGGGGGCATCAAGGCGAAATCGGGCGGAAGCGAACTCACCAGCGGGGTGTTGCATCAAACAGGCGATCTGGTCAGGGGCATAGTCGTAGGCGACCCAATGCACCTGATTGCCGGTGATGTTGGAGGCGATTGAGCGTGGCGGTGTGCCAGGATCACTTCCTCGTGAATCGGTCGAAAACGTTGAGCACGGGCAACGCGTTTCCATCGTCGTCGAAGAAACCGCGGCTACGCAGCCCGCCGGTGACGGCGGGTTCCCACCAGAAGATACCGGCGCCTCGATTGTTCGGGGTGCTTAGAACGATCCGATGGACCTCGTCCAAGAACTCCTTCTGGCCTTCGGGAGATTCCGGGAAGGGCCCATTCCGCTTCTTATATTGGGCAGGCCGCCAGCAGTAAGCGACTTCCACCAGAATGATGTCCTTCTGATATTCGTTGGCCATGAAGATCAGATTCTCACGGAGGTCGAGCAGCGAGCCATGCCACCACGGATAAAAGGACTGACCGATCACGTCATAGTCGATTCCGTGCGAACGGATGTTGTCGAAGAAATATTTCGTGGCGCGCTGGTTTCCCCCTTTGTCAATGTGGATCATGATTCTGGGACGCGCGTTGGCGCCGCAACCCGCCTCGACACCCCTGATCCCGGCTTTGAGCAAGTCGGCGAAGTTGGGCCAATTCTGCGGCAACTTGCCGTCAGGCCAGAGCATGCCTGGCGTGATTTCGTTGCCGGGTTGCACCATCTCCGGAAGCGCGCCCGCTTCCCGAAACGCAGCGATGGTGTCGCGCGTGTATTCGAACACCGCCCCGACCAACTCGTCGTGCGATTTGCCTTCCCAGGCTTTCGGAATGAACTGTTTTCCAGGGTCAGCCCAGGTGTCCGAGTAGTGGAAGTTCAGGAGGAATTTGAACCCGAGCTTCTTGGCTTCTTTGGCTAGGGCAAGGGTGTAATCGAGGTGGTTGGGCAGTTGTCTGGGCGTGTGAAACAGCCGCAGCCGAATCCAGTTGTAGCCATGGTCTTTGAAAATCTGGAGTCCTGGCTTCACTTCCCCGCCATCCCTGAACACGGTGCCCCGGTCTTCCGCCTGTTTCAAAAAGGACAGGTCTGCGCCGATGGCGTATTCAGCAGCTCGGGCGGTCAAACCCATCGTGCATTGGAGGATGAAGGCGAGGGCAGCGAGATTTCCGCGTGTGTTCATCTGTCAAGTGGTCCGTCACGAATTTCGTCGAGTGGCAACTTCTCTGCCTGCAATGTAAACGACAGGCGACGCTCGTGTCATTCTGAATCCGGTGGTTGGATGGCCGAAAATAACGAAAAACTCCAAAAAAAGGGGAGTTCTGAGGTCGGCGCCATTCACCCTAAATTCGGCAGTTGAGCGGCCACAACAGAGCGCAAAGAACTCAAAGAGAAGAGAGGACTTGGACTATCCGAATTCACGCGCTTGGTGAATGAACAGGTTGGTGAACCCTCCCTCTCTCTTTGCGATCTATGCGTTCTTTTGCGGCTCAAATGCCTTTTCCAGGTTCACTGGAGAGGTGCGCGACCGCGTTTCCGCGGGAGCGTCGAATCCTTTGTTTTCTTTCGTTTCTTTCGGCTGAACTTCTGTTTTAGGGTTATCGATCCCGATCGGGAGAAGTCAGGGACGCTGTGGAACGCGTCCCTACCACGCTAACCGAAACTCCGCGGCGGCGCCGCCCGACCCAGTTTGCGCTTCAGAAGCGGGACCGCTTCGACGAAATCCTTCCGTAACACTACCTTCGCAGCCGGAAGAATCGCGTCGAGCCGGTCGGAGTGACGGTTTGAGGATTCGCCTGGCTGGGCGCGGCGCTCCACGGGCCGGTCACGGCGTCGGCTTGCTCCAACGTGCCCGTGCCCGTCCAGCGGATCACGAGGTTTCCGTTGGGTTCGCGAGTGACTGCGGCAAACTGAAGCTCGGTTGGCAAATCGGGAGATGGAGTTGTGCCGGAGCCCGCTTCGAAGTTTTGTTTCACCTGGACGGCACTCAGAGCTCGGCTGTAAATGGCGATGAGATGCAGTTCGCCGAGCCAGGAACGGCCGGAGCCGACCAATCCCGCCTCGTTGACCAAGGCCAGACCGCGGTCCACGACCCAATCCGAGAAACCAGCCGTGACCGTCCCAGCCGTCACCTCTTGGCCATTGACGTAAATGATGGCAGTCCCGGCAGCCGCATTCACCGTGAACACCACCTGCTGCAATTCGGTGGTAGCCGTGCCCGTGGGCGTCGAGAGCGTCCCGGAACCCGGAGACAAATTGGACCCGGCGGACAACCGGGCGGACCATTTACTGCGCTGATCGGCGGCTTCACCGAACCGGCCCTGGTTCAGCGAGAAGTTGCGGTCCGGATTATTCGGGCCTTGGGAGATCGTCACAATGCGCGCCGGGCCTTGCTGTTCGATGTTGGCGGGTTTGACCCACACCTCGACGCTCAATTCATTGGACGCCTTCGCCGCTTGGTTGATTTTGGTGGCGGGTCCCTCGGAAACAATCCGCGTTTCCTGTTTGATGGAGAGGCCGCCGCCCGGCAGCCAGGCCACTTTTTGCGGTTCTTCAATGGTCAGGTTCAGCGGAAGGCCAATGCCGGAGAGATCGTTGATCTTGGTGCCGCTTCGTTCCTGAAAGCTGTAGAGCGCTTGCAGGCCGTCCGTCACACGCGTGGGACCGGGTCCAAGGCGGAAATTCTGCTGAATTTCTTCGAGCGTCAAAGTGGAGCTGTAGATGGCGATCAAGTGCAGTTCACCCAGCCACGAACGGCCTGAGCCAACCAAGCCCGCCTCGTTCACCAGCGCCAATCCGCGGTCCACGACCCAATCGGAAAAACCGGCGCTGACAGTCCCGGCGGTGACCTCTTGGCCGTTGACATAAATGATGGCGGTCCCGGCGGCGGCGTTCACCGTGAACACCACCTGCTGCAACTCGGTGGTCGCTGTGCCGGTCGGCGTCGAGAGCGTCCCGGAACCCGGAGACAAGTTGGACCCGGCGGACAACCGGGCGGACCATTTGCTGCGCTGATCGGCGGCTTCACCGAACCGGCCTTGGTTCAGCGAGAAGTTCCGGTCTGGATTGTTCGGGCCTTGGGAGATTGTCACGATGCGCGCGGGACCTTGTTGTTCGATATTGGCGGGCTTGACCCAGACTTCGACGGTCAATTCGTTGGAAGCCTTGGCGGCCTGGTTGATCTTGGTGGCAGGCCCTTCGGAAACGATGCGCGTTTCCTGATTGATCGAGAGGCCGCCTCCCTGCACCCACGAGACCTTTTGCGGCTCTTCAATCTTCAGGTTCAGCGGCGCGCCGACCCCAGAGACATCGTTGATGGCGGTGCCGCTTCCTTCCCGGAACGTGTAAAGCACCTGCAAACCGCGCGAGGCGCGAGCCGATCCAAAGAACGTGAAACTCTTGGTTGAATTGGGCGCGATGGTGTTGGGCTGGCCAGCCAAGTCCGAAACGCCGGTGACCGTCAGCGTGTAACTCACCCCGCTGGACAACGCCGAGGTGGTCAGGATAACCGTGCGCCGGTCATCGAGCAATTTGGCTTCACTGATCGTGATGCTTTGATTGATGGCGTAGTTCGCCTTGTTGGCGGCCTTGGCCTCCTCCAACGGTTCGCTGAAGGTCACCGTCACGGCGGTGGCCACGTTGCGTGCGGTCACCGACTCAATCCTCGGTGGCGTCGAATCCCGCTGGACGGTGAGCGTGGCGGGACTGCTGGTGATCTGGCTGAACGAGTTGCTTACGTTTACGGTAATAGCGGCGCCGTTGTCCGCGAGACTGGCCGAAGCCATAGACAGCGTAGCCGCATTCCCGCCGGCGATCGGCTGGCCGTTCTTGAGCCATTGAAAATTGTACGGCGGCGTCCCGTCCACGGCGACCGAGAATTTCACCGGCTCCACTTCGGCCACTGACTGAGAGACCGGGTGTGTGGTGATGGTCACGGGGCCAAGTTGGGCCATGGACGACAGGAATTCGCCCGGGATCGGCGAATCACCATTCACGAGCGGCGCATCGCCGGGCTTGACCCAGGCCACAGCCAAGTTGTCGTGCTTGTTCGCGTCCGGGCTGGCTGCCGCTTTCATGAGCGCTTCGATGTAGTACCTCCGGCCCGCCACCAACGGCTGCGGCGCGGAAATATTTTCCAGGTTGGGTCGCCGGTCGGTGCCCTCCCAATTGCGCGGCGTGTTGAACTCCGGCTCCCGGGCGATGGCGGTTTTGTTGGCCGGGTTCTCGTCTCGGCTGAGGTAAAGAACACCTTGGTTGCGGGAACTGATGTAAAAGACGTAATCGCCGCTCACCGGGGGCGTGACGAAACCCTGGAAGAGCACGCCGTAATTGTCGCTGCGCTGCGGCGGGGTTTCGAGCAGGTCTGGGTAATCCACCACATCCGGGCGCGTCGGAAAACGCGCGTGGTTCGTCAAATCGGAAAGCAGGCCGCCGGGAATATCCTGGAATTCCCTGCGGGTGATGACGCCTTGGACTTGGAGGAACATTGTCTGCGAGTTCGCCGCAATGGCGTTGGGCGCGGAGGCGCGATCGCGCACGTTATTGACGGTCAGCGTATAAACGCTTCCGACGCCAATGGCGCTCGTCGTTAGCCGCACGGTTGCCGGCGCCACCAGCATCGCGCCGCTGACCGTGACGCCGGAACTGATCACGTAATTGGCCCGGTTTGTGGCGGAGGCTTCATCGAGAGGCTCCGAGAAGACCACCTCCAGGCCGTTGGGATTGCCGCGTGTCAGCGCCCGAACCACCGTGGGCGCCGTGGTGTCGGCGGCGACGGTGAGCGTGACGGCCGCGCTGGTCACCGTGCCGAGTGCGTTGCTGATGCGCACAGAGATTCGCGCGCCGTTGTCGGAACGCGGCACGGCGGGAATGGCGTAGCTCGAAAGAATGGCGTCGGGTATGGCCGTGCCGTTGCGCAGCCATTGAAACGCCGCGGGCTGCGTGGCCTCGACGGTGACTCGCAGGGTGACCGCTTCGCCTTCCGTGGCGCTGATATCCGCTAAACCTGGAACGGGAAACCCGACATAATCTGTCAAAACGACTGGAGCGGTTTGGCGGGGCTGGAACGCGGCATCGACGGGAAACGGCATCAGCCGGTCGCCAGGAATTGGGCGCTGGAGAGTGCCATCCGGCCAGCGCCAGCCCACCGCGACGTGGGCCGCGCCGGTCCCTTCTTTGTGGAGCACCTCGAAATAGTATTTCTTGCCGCGTTCCAGGGAAACAGGTTCGGATTGTTGCTGAGGCTTGACGGTAAAATCGCGGTTGCCGACGGCGCCGACGTTCTCGGCGATCTTCCGGCGGTTGGTGGCAATGTGATCGCTGCTCAACCAGAATTCACCATCGTCGTCGCTGGCGATCCAGAAGACATAATCGCCGGTTTGCGGCGCCTCCAGATAGCCGCGAATCCAGGAGCCGTAATTGTCCGGCTGATTATCGACGCCTTCGAGGAATTCGGTCAGCACTTCGCTGAAGCTCGGGGTTGCTGGGAACGAAGGAAAGCCAGTCAAGTCGGCGACGCTATTCCCCGGCACGGGATCGTAATAGTGGCGCAAGGCGGTACCGGCGTTGATCGGCCAGTGGCTTAAAGCGACGGACCCGAAGGTGGCCAACAGGAGTGACAGGGATTTGATTTTCATGCTTTAAGTCTCGGGTATAGTTCGGATGATCGGTCGGCATTCTTCATGGACAGACCTATCGGAGCGCGGGCGGCCCGCCCGCGAGTTTTGCGACCCGTTCCGAAAGTGCGGGCGGGCCGCCCGCGCTCCTGACCGCCAGAGACATGCGATCGGCTCTGAGCATCATGGGCCTGAATGTGACGATTGGAATGAGTCCCAGTCTAGCGGCGTCTAGAGACAAGTCTTTAGCAGAAACGGAAAATCCTTTCGCCGATCTGGAAACGGGCACCTATTTTTCTTGCTGCGAACACGCTTGCAGAAGCATCGTTGAGTTCACCGCACGAGAATATCAAATTGTTCATAACTCCTCCGACATGAAACACCCCCCTGGTTCCCTCTCCCTTGAGGGAGAGGGTCAGGGTGCACTGCCATTGAATTAAACGATGCACCGAACGCCAATTGCCTTCCTCTCCCCGCGAGGAACGAGTGGGGAGAGGATCGAGGAGAGGGGGCAGCCAATAAAGACGGCCCTCCTCTCCCCAGCCCTCTCCTCCCTCCGAAGGGAGGAGAGGGAGAAATCCACGCGGCATCCTCAGTTTCATTCCTTAATTCAACAGCAGTGGGGCCAGGGTGAGGGGAACGGAGGCCAGTCAGATTCCATGGGCCTCGAAATCTTGCCGGTGGGACCAGGAATCGTGAGCCTGTTCGAAAAATCTGTTTTGGGGTAGCACAGGCTACCAGCCTGTGCCGTCCGGCACCCTGCCGGACGGAACGGGTGTGGCGTCGCTGAATAATCCAGGCGCTGGATTCATTGTAACAACCGCTGCCATTCCGGTCGGCAGGTTGCCGACCGGGGCGGGCAGGTTGCCCGCGCCACCCATTTTTTAAACATGTTCCAGGCAAATTCTCCGCATGGGATCAGGACTTCTGAGGCTCTGTCCGGCCGTCACTGCGACTGCGTCGCGCTTGGATGATTCGGCACAATTCGAGGCCGTTTGCAGGTTGCCCTCCACTTTATTCTTTCCGCCGTTCGAGTGAGCGCGAGATCAGGCTCGCGCGATGGTGAGACCGGCTATTTCGGATCGACCAGTATAGCAAGCTGAGGGCCGTGAGCAGCAGCGCCAGACCCGACACCAAGTACGTCAGCGAAGAATTCCGCTGAGGTTCTGTGGCCGCGACGGCGACCTGCTGAGGGACCTTCGCTTCGGGAGGGGATGAGCTCGCAGAATTTGGCTTGGCTGATTGCTCTCGACGAACCGGCGGCGCCGGTGCAGGCCGGGAACCAGACACTGGCGAATCGGGAGTGCCGGCGGCCGTCGCCGCAGACCGGCGGCCTTGCGCTTCGGTCGCCGGCTGATTGGTGGCTGATCGAGATCGCGTCGGGAACATGGCTGCCGCGGGTGACTCGCCTGCCGGAAGAATGAGCGAGTTCGTGCGAGCGAGCGCGCCGCTATTGCTCGCCGGCGTTGCCGCCGCTTCAATCGGCGGGTCAGCGAGCGGTCTTGGCAAATTCCTTGTGACACTCAAGGCCGAAGTTTCAGACGCTTTCTCAGCCGTTTTTGGGGTAACCTCGCCCTGCGGCGCCGCTTGAACTCGATCCGCCGGAGGCCGCAAGACCGTGGTTGTGCTCGAGCTTTGTTCCGCTTTTGCCATGGCCGACGAGGGCGACTCTCCCGTGCTGGCCGGCGGCGCCTGTTGGGGAACGACGGGAACCTTCTCTTCGGTCGAGCCCGGAACGGCGGAGGCGGGTGCGAGCGCTTGCCTGGAAGGGGACGGCGCCGCGACTGCGCCGCGCGGTGCATTGGTTGGCTGTGGAACCCTGGCTTTGAGCGGGTCCAAAGTGACCGGGCTCGAAATCAAAACATTCGTAGCCGTGGGCATATTCGTCGAGTTGATCGGCATCGGCTGAGCAAAACGCAGCACCTCAGGCACCCTGACACCGGTGCTGCCCAGAGCGACCGACCAGGCCACGAACCGGCCTTCAATGGCGACCAGCGTTGTGACAAACGGCTTCCGCGCCCGCTGCGAGTCGCGATATCGTTCCTTATAGAGCAGGTTGATGCTCCGGTCGAACGGCGTTCCAGTGATCGCACTGTCTCCGTCACCGAGGAGGAAAACGGCGAGCGCTCGCGAAGTTTTTGCCGCGTTGAGGATGCCGCTCATGGCGGCTTCAAGGCGAGTCTGTTTCTCGAAACGCTGGGCTTTTACGAAGCGGGCGATCTGTCCCGCAAGAACGTGGGTCGTGTCGGGCGACCAAATCGTTGGCTGGAACCGGTTCTCATAAACCTGTTCGTTGAAGGTCCAAAAACCCAGCGTTTCTCCAGCTCGCATCTGGCCGTTGGCGCCCGTGCGAACCAGCTCCGAAACCGTGTCCGCCAGCGCCTGCTTCTTCCGAGCCATGGAAAAGGAAGTATCGATCACAAACAAATACTGGCAGGCCGGAGTGGAGTTGCTGGCCATGACTTGCGCCGGGCTCGGTTCCGCCTGCGCCAAGCTGGCCAAGCAAGCCAATGAAACAATCAATCGATTGACCCGTGTTTGGACCGGAACCACAATCCTACCGTAGCGCTGGAACCGTGAATTGGAAAACTGATTTTTGCTGAGGTTGCCAAGCGGCAGGGCTGCAGCAAGCTCTTCCTCCTCTCCCCGCGAGGAACGAGTGGGGAGAGGACCGAGGAGAGGGGAACCAATAACAACGTGCCTCCTCTCCCCAACCCTCTCCTCCATCCGATGGAGG